>NZ_JBNUPM010000009.1:0-84476 GCF_050409425.1 Facklamia sp. P13064
CAGAAGCTCCCTATTTTTTATTTGTTTTATGTCACATATGTATTATCGTCTAACATGAAAAAACATTATCCTAATTGTTCCTAGAAGTAATAGTCGAATATAATTAATCCAATCAAAAGACTTTCTATTATATACGTTAAGTAGTTCTAAATAGAAAAAAGAGCAAGCTTGAGATAAATCAAGCTTGCTCTTTTTTGTAATTAATTTTAAATTATTATTCTGCTTCAGTTTCTTCAGCAGTTTCTTCTTCTGTTTCGTCTTCAGCTTTTTCTGCATCAGCATCTTCATTAGAGGTCATCTCTTCACCTGGTTTTTCAGGGACAACGATTTCGCCATTGATGATTTGTTGTTTGTAGTCTTCAACAGCTTTCTTAACTTCGTCAGTTAAGAATTCAGTTGTAAGGTCTACACCACCATCAGCTAAACCTAAAGTTTGAACGCCACCTTCAAAACCTTCAGCTTGTGTTTTTTCAGCAAATGCTTTCACTGATTCACCAACTTGTTTCAATGTAGATGTTAATGTTAAGTGACGCTCTTCACCGTCAATTTCAATTAAGCCTTCAGCGTCTTGGTCTAAGTCTACACCAATTACGTATAATTCTTGAGAAGGATCGTTTGATACACGGTCTTTAGCTTCTGAGAATACACCTTGGCCAGTTCCACCAGCAGCATGATAAATGATGTCTGCGCCACTAGAGTAGATTGAAGCTGCTAGTTGCTTTCCTTTAGGAGCATCTGCAAAGTGACCAGCATACTCGATTGATATTTCGATATCAGGGTTAACTGTTTTAGCACCAGCTACAAAACCAGCTTCGAAACGGTCAATTACTTCAGACTCAACTCCACCGATAAAACCGATGTGGTCTGTCTTAGTAGTCATAGCTGCAGCAACACCTGCTAAGAAAGCTGCTTCGTTGTCTTTAAAGGTAATAGAAGCTACGTTGTCTTTTTCAACAACAGAGTCTACGATAACAAAATGTCCATCTGGGTTTTGTTCAGCTGCTTCATCAATAGCCGGTTGTAACTTATAACCAATACCAAAAATAAGGTTTGATCCACCTTGGATAGCTGCATTGATGTTTGTTACATAATCTGAATCTGACTTAGATTCAAGATAGAAGTAGCCACCAGGGCCTTCTTCTAATTCATTTTCTTCACCGTAAGCTTGTAAACCTTCCCAAGCAGATTGGTTGAATGATTTATCGTCCACTCCACCAACGTCAGTAATGATTACTGGTGAAATTTGTTCTTGAGCAACAACAGTTGCTAAAGGTAATGTAGCTGCACCTAGTGTTAAGGCAGCTGCCGATAGTGTTAATAATTTTTTCATAGAATACCTCCATTTGTTTTAACTATAATATACCTTTATAAGGTCGATAAAGCAAGCGTTTGCTTTCTAAGTTAATCACTCATGATCACATATAAAAGCCTCCAATTCAGGAATAACCCAAACTAGAGGCTAAAAATACTTTTGGAAGACACATTAGTTTTTCAATTGGTATTGAACCGCAATTTCTGCACCTAATTTTGCATTATTATAAACCAATTGGATATTAGTTTCTAATGAGCGTCCTTCAGTCAATTCAACAATTTTTGCTAATAAGAAGGGGGTGGATTCCTTACCATGAACGCCAGCTTCTTTTTCTTCAATTAAAGCTTGATCAATGATAGCATTGATTTCATCGTTAGGGATTTCGTATTCTTTAGGGATTGGGTTTGCAATCAATAAACCAGCTTGTAAATCTAGTTGATCAGCGGCTACCATTCGCTGGGCAATTTCTTCTGCAGAATCTGCCCTACTAGTCAAGCGGTAAGGTGAGGTTGAAGAATAAAAGGCTGGCAGGTAATCGGTTTGATAACCAGTAACCGGAACCCCTTTAGTTTCTAAGTATTCCAAGGTTCTTGGTAAGTCTAAAATAGCTTTAGCTCCCGCACATACCACGGTAACAGGAGTTTGGGCTAACTCTTCAAGGTCAGCAGATACATCCATGTGTTCAGTATATCCACGATGAACCCCACCAATTCCACCGGTTACAAACACTTTAATCCCGGCTAGATGAGCGCCAATCATGGTTGTAGCCACGGTAGTGGCTCCTAATTGCTTATTGGCAATTACTTCGGCTAAGTCTCGTCTGGATACTTTGACCACATCTTTTGCTGTAGCTAAGATTTCCAAGTCTTCTTCTTCTAAGCCAATTTTAAACTGCCCGTTCATGATGGCTATGGTTGCTGGAACAGCTCCGTGGTCACGAATAATTTGTTCCGTTTCTTGTGCCATTTTAACATTTTGTGGATAAGGCATTCCGTGTGAAACGATAGTTGATTCTAAGGCTACAATCGGTTTTTGTTGAATGATTGCTGCTTGAACCTCTTTAGAGATGGATAATAGGGGATGATTCATAGCGTTAGCTGTTTCTTTATTATATGGTTGATTCATAGTTATATTCCTCTTTCTTTAAAATATTTGACAATTTCCAATCAATTGACGTTCTTCTTCAAACAGTTTCGCATTAAGATTTTTTCTAACTGTGGAAGGGGATTGTACAGTGTAATAAGAGTTAGTAATACCATAATGAATGGCTTCACTTGGAGCATATTCTTTTTTGAGCCCGTATATTAATCCCGCTACAAAAGAATCGCCAGCCCCTGTCACATCAACTAATCGAGGGTTATTAGGAGGTTGAAAATATAGAAACTCTTTCTTTTGATTCGAGTATAGCAATGGTTTAGTACCACGAGTGATAATGACATTTTCCACTCCTCGATCAATCCATAGCTCAGCGAGATATATAAAATCATCTTCCGTCTTAACTTTGTGATTAAAGTATTCTTCAGATTCATCCTGATTGACAATTAGCCATGTAATTCCTTTTAAATTCTCTGGCAGATGGTTCATTTTCGGTCCGGAAACTGGAATAACCACCAGAGGTATTTGCTGTTTTTTCGCTATATTCATCACTTGTTCAACGGCAGATTGAGTGAGATTAAGATCCATAGCAATGAATTGACAATTTTCAATTTGTAAATGGAAACTAGTAATCCATTCAGCATTCATTTGATCACAGATTTCCATATCAGCAAAGGCTACTTCCATTTGACCTGTTTCATCGAGAATGGCTGTGTAGGAGGACGTATTGTGATTTTCTAAGGATTTCACATGGTCTAAATTCACAAAGGGCTGAGTAATAGCCTTAATTTCTTCAAAATCAGCATCGATACCTGCTAAAGATAGTAAACTCACTGAGAGTTCCATCCTTCCGAGGTTTTCTGCTACATTTCGTGCAACTCCTCCAACAGTCACTGTTGAGTTAACAGGATTAGAGGTGGATTTGAGTAAAGGTGTTTTTAACTGAAAGATACGGTCAATATTCATAGCTCCGATACAAAAAATATCAGCTGGTTCATTGACAATATAGGCTCTACCTTGCAGGTAGCGCTTTTGCGTAAGTGATGACACAATATTAGCTAGAGTAGATCGATTAATACTCAAAATTTCAGCAAGTTTAGTTTGAGTAAGAAAAGGGTCTTGCTTAATTAAATCCAAAACACGCTTTTCATTTGAGTTGAGTCTGATGATAATACCTCCCACTGACAACAATTGTCCTTATTTAAGATTCTTGTCTTAATTATACCTTTAAATTAATAGAATACAAGTCTTAATTAAACGAAACTTGAGAAGTATATTGACAAGAACTATAATACAATCACTCAATTAAGCGATTAAAGAGAGGGGCTTTATTTTGTTAAACGACCGATATATAATGGCAATCGATCAAGGAACGACATCTACTAGAGCAGTCATAGTGAACCATCAAGGTGAATTTATAGCCAGTGCTCAAAAAGAATTTCAACAATTTTTTCCTCAATCTGGTTGGGTAGAACAAGATGCTAATGAGATTTGGCAATCCGTTCAGTCCGTCATTTCTCAAGCTTTGATTAATGGTAATATTCAACCTAAGCAGATAGTAGCAATTGGAGTCACTAATCAAAGAGAGACGACAGTCATTTGGGACCGTGAAAGCGGAGAGCCTATCTATCACGCGATTGTCTGGCAATCGCGGCAATCAAGCGAAATATGCCAAGCGCTTAAAAAGAGTGGCTATGAAGATATTATTAAGAAAAAGACAGGCTTACCGCTTGACCCTTATTTTTCAGCGAGTAAAATTCGTTGGATTTTAGACCATCTTCCAACTTCTCAAATAAGAGCAGAAGCTGGCGACTTAGCCTTTGGCACAATAGATTCTTGGTTGATGTGGAAATTGTCAGGTGGCAGACACCATATTACGGACTATTCTAATGCTTCGCGTACCCTTTTATTTAATATTGAAACTCTGGAATGGGATCGAGAGCTTTTAGACATATTCAATATACCTGCTCAACTATTACCCCAAGTGGTATCAAATTCTGAAATATACGGAAAAACAGCCACCTATCATTTTTACGGTCACGAAATACCATTAGCTGGTATGGCTGGAGATCAACAAGCAGCATTGATTGGTCAACTCGCCTTTGATAAAGGGCAAGTTAAATCAACTTATGGAACAGGTGCCTTTATATTGATGAACATTGGGAATGAGCTAAAGCTGTCTAAGCATGCGCTATCTACTTCTATCGCTTATAAATTTCCTAACCAATCTCCAGTATACTGTATTGAGGGCTCTATATTCGTAGCGGGTTCAGCTATTCAATGGTTACGAGATGGATTAAGGATGATTGAAGAATCTTCTGAATCTGAGGAACTCGCCCAACATTCAAAAAACGAAGATGAAGTATATGTGGTGCCAGCTTTCACGGGATTAGGAGCTCCTTATTGGGATTCTCAGGCTAGAGGAGCTGTGTTTGGCTTAACTCGTGGCACTGATAAAGCTGACTTCGTTAAAGCGACCTTGCAATCTTTAGCTTATCAAGTGCGCGACATCATTGATGTAATAAAGGATGAAATGGGGGTCGTCATTCCAGAATTAAAAGTCGATGGAGGCGCTTGTAAAAATAATTACTTGATGCAGTTTCAAGCAGATATTTTAAATACGGCAGTAACACGCTTATCCAATCTTGAGTCCACGGCATTGGGGGCTGCTTTTCTAGCAGGCTTAGCAGTAGACTATTGGCAGTCTATTGAAGAAATCCAAAGCTTAGTTAAACCCGCTATAACTTTTAAACCGAAAATGTCAATAAATCGCAGTGAAGATTTATATGAAGGTTGGAGAAGGGCTGTTCAGTCGACGCGACATTTTAGTAACAAGCGGAACTAGTTTAATTTAGCTTTAGAATAAGAAAATAATGAGAAATCAATAAGGATTTAATCATAATTGCGATTGTATTTGCTTTAAACCTGGAAGCGTTTTATAATATAGTAAAAGTATTAAGGGGGAACTATAAGTGGTACAAAGCTTACATGAATTTTTATCAGCAGCAATTGCAGAAAAGAAAGAAAAGAATCTCTATAATGAAATCGAAGCCTTATCTTCTGCAAACGGCCCAATCATTGAAATTAACGGACAAGAGCTCATTAATTTATCATCAAACAACTATCTTGGTTTAGCAACTTCCGAACGTTTAAAAGAGGTAGCTAAAAAAACTATTGATAAGTATGGAGTGGGAGCAGGTGCGGTTCGTACTATTAATGGTACGATGGATGTCCACAATATTCTAGAAAAGAAAATTGCAGAATTTAAGAAAACAGAAGCTGCAATAGCTTTTCAATCAGGCTTCAATTGTAATATGGCTGCTATTTCTGCCATCATGAACAAAGAAGACGCTATTCTTTCAGATGCATTAAACCACGCTTCAATCATTGACGGCTGCCGTTTATCACGTGCTAAAATCATTCCAGTGAAACATCAAGACATGGATGATTTACGTGCAAAAGCTAAAGAGGCAACAGAATCAGGCTTATACAAAAAAGTAATGTACATTACAGACGGTGTTTTCTCAATGGATGGCGACGTAGCTAATATTCCAGAAATTGTTGAAATTGCAGAAGAATTCAACTTAATTACTTATGTTGATGATGCGCACGGCTCAGGAGTAATGGGTAAAGGTGCGGGTACAGTTAAGCATTTCGGTCTATCGGATAAGATTGACTTACAAATTGGAACCCTTTCAAAAGCTCTTGGTGTAGTAGGTGGATATGTTGCGGGTTCACAAGAATTAATCGACTGGTTAAAAGTAGCTGGACGTCCATTCCTATTCTCAACTTCATTAACACCGGGGGATGCTGCAGCTGCTACTGAATCGATTAATATCTTAATGGAATCATCAGAATTACACGATCGCCTATGGGAGAATGGTAACTATCTTAAAGCTGAATTAAAAGCATTAGGCTTTGATATTGGCAACTCGGAAACACCAATTACACCAGTTATTTTAGGTGAAGAAAAATTAGCTCAAGCCTTCTCTAAACGGTTAAGAGAAGAAGGAGTCTATGCTAAATCAATTGTCTTTCCTACAGTACCACTCGGAACTGGTCGTGTGAGAAATATGCCAACAGCTGCACATACTAAAGAGATGTTAGACCAAGCAATTACCATCTACGAAAAAGTTGGTAAAGAATTAGGCGTAATCTAGGAGGGAATCATGAAAAAAATCTTAATTACTGGTGCATTAGGCCAAATCGGTTCGGAATTAGTTGTTAAGTTAAATGATATGTATGGTGAAGAAAATGTCGTACCTACAGATATCCGTGTAGTAGAGGGAAATGAAGTCTGTAATCATCCTAACTTCGCTATTTTAGATGTAATGGATATGGACGCATTTATGGCTATTGCTAAAAATCACGAAGTAGACACATTAATTCATATGGCTGCTTTATTATCAGCTGTTGCAGAAGAAAAGCATTTATTAGCATGGGATATTAACATGCAAGGTTTAGTAAATGGATTAGAAGTTGCTCGTTCATTAGAGCTTCAATTTTTTACACCTTCATCTATTGGTGCGTTTGGTCCAGACACACCAAAAGTTGGTACTCCTCAAGATACTATTCAACGCCCAACAACAATGTATGGAATTACTAAGGTAGCAGGTGAGTTACTGTGTGATTATTACTATACTCGCTTTGGTGTGGATACTCGTGGCGTACGTTTCCCTGGTTTAATATCTTACGTAACACCTCCAGGAGGTGGAACAACTGACTACGCAGTGCAAATCTATTATGATGCGATTAAGTATGGTAAATATGTCTGCAATATTCCTCAAGGTGTAAAAATGGACATGATGTACATGCCAGATGCTATTCAAGCAATCATTGATTTAATGGAAGCTGATGCTGATAAATTGGTTCATCGCAATGCTTTCAATATTTCAGGTATGTCATTCGAGCCTGAAGAAATTGCGGCATCAATCCGTAAAGTCATGCCAGACTTCGAAATGACTTACGATGTGAATCCAACTTTAGAGCGCATTGCGAAATCTTGGCCAGATGAAATGGATATTTCAGCTGCTAAAGAAGAATGGAACTTTAAAGCAGAGTATGATTTAGATAAGATGACAGTGGATATGCTTGAGAAATTAAAAGCTAAACAATAATTTTTGACTTAATAGCGTTGGTTTGTTTGCCAACGCTATTTTTCATTCATAAATAATAATTATGAATAAATTGTGAACAAAATTAGAAGAGTGTTCGTTTGTGGATTAAAAAGTAAACTCCGACAAACACTGATATAAAAGCATCTACAATAGGGATGGGAATAATATTCTTAAAAAAATCATCATTATTTCTAAGCAAATTACTAGCATAAATAGAATATAGGATGTATGATGAAGACATACTAGAAGAACAAAGGAGCGATTTTATAATGAAAAAATCTTTTAAAAAATTAGTTTTAATTTCAATGAGCGCTATCACCTTAGGAGCTATAGCTCCAACTGTATCTATCTTTGCTCAAGAAGATAGTGAAACAACTGTGGACTCAATGATTGAAGATTCTATGGAAGAAACAACAGTTGAAGAAGATGAAGAAGAAGTAAGTCCAATGCAGAAAGCTTTGGAAGAAATCGTTAAAAAGTATCAAGAAGATTATCCAGAAGTTGGAATTAATCGTATTATCATCCAACCTTTAGAAGAAGATGAAGAAGATGATCTATCTGTCAAAGTCGAGTCAGAAATGGGAATGGCTGATGACGAAACTGAAGAAGAAATGACCCAAGATGAAATGTCAGATGAAGAAATGACTGAAGACGAAATGGATGAGGTAGATCCATTTGAAATTACGATTGAAGGTACAGATGAAGAAGCAATGGAAGATGTAACTGTTTCTTATGATGCTCGTACGAAAGAAGAAATCCCTGAAGACGAAAACGAAGTTGAAGATAGGATGTCTGAAGCTGAAGATACTATGGATGACATGATGTCAGATGCAGAAGATGCAATGGATGATATGATGTCAGATGCAGAAGATGCAATGGATGATATGATGTCAGACAATGAAGAAAGCGAATCTGATACTGAAGAGGAAATGTCTGATGAGCCTTTAGCTACTATTGATTTTGAAGATCTTGCTGGTTTTGACGAAATTAAAGAAGCCGCTGAAGAAGAAGCTGGCATGGGTGAAGCATTAGAATTTGTTTATTCAGTTAATGAAGAAACAGATGTCACTGAAGTGGCCGTATTTGTTTATGAAAACACTGAAGAACCAACCGAAGGAAAAATGATGACCATTACTTTAGATGCTACAACTTTAGAAGTTCTAAAAGTTGAAGGCAGTGAAGTTGAAGAAGCGGTAGATAGTGAAGGGAATGCAGTAACTAGTCCCCAAGAGTCAAACAATGGTGGTCAAGATGCTCCTTCTAACGAAGAAACAACTACAGAGGAATCTGAAGGACATGAAGAAACAACTACAGAGGAATCTGAAGGACATGAAGAAACAACTACAGAAGAATCTGATGAAAATGAAGATTCAGATACAACAGAAGAAAATGAAGAAACAACTTCTGAACAATAATTTTATATGAATAGACGTAAAAAAAGTCCGAGCAATTTGCTCGGATTTTTTTTAAAGATTGGATAGTAAATTACAAAGGTCCTTTTCAAATTGGATTGCTTTAAGATAGGGATGATTATTCCTACCAGGTTTGTTATGGACATTAAAGTAAATAGCTTGCCAACCACTATTTAAAGATCCTTCGATGTCATTGGTCCAATCAACTCCACTATAAATAATTTCATCTTTTGCGCAAGCAAGTGAGTTAGTAATTTTATTGAAAATTTCAACATCAGCTTTCGAATAAGCCAAGTTTTCCGATATGAAATTTTGATCCTCATCAAAGTATTGCCTTAAGCCGAGCACTTCAATTTTACTCCTTTGACCAGCATTGGCTCCTTTAGTCAGTATAAAGAGTTCTACAGAACTTTCTTTAAGGTGGAGCAAGCATTCATGAAAATTTGGACGAAGCGTTAGATATTTTTTGCAATCCTTGTATAGATCAAGAAAACTATGAGCTGGATCTAAGTGAATTTCATGCTCGAAAGTGCTAAAAGCATCAATAGTCCGCTGCAATTGATAATGAAGTTTACTACAGTTATCGGCAATAAAGGATTGGTAAAGATTTTTCGAATAATGCTGGTAGACAGGATTAAAAGAATCAAAGGGGATGTTATAAGGGTTGTCTGATTGAAAGGCTTCATATACCTACTGATAAATGGCACTTCGATCATAGAGTGTATCATCTAAGTCAAAACCTATTGCTTTAATCAATTTTAAACTCCTATATAAACTTATCTATCTCATCACAGCATAGTTATTAGCAAAATTATTCTATAATTTTCAAAAACAAGTATAATATGTAGTAAGAGGAGTGATGGTATGAGTAAATACTATAAAGCAAAGCAAATTATATTAGATAGTTCAGTAGTTGAGGAAGCCTTTCTTGAAGTAACAGATGAGGGTAAGTTTGGCGAAATTGTGAGTGATTTGCCAGCAAATGTTGAGCGAATAAAAGATTATGAGAATCTGATAATTGCTCCTGGTTTAGTGGATACACATATCCACGGCTATCAAGGTTACGATATCATGGATAATGATCCTGAAGGTCTGCGCCATATTTCTGACCAATTATTGACTTGCGGAGTGACCTCCTTTTTGCCAACAACTTTAACCGATTCGATTGAGCGTTTAAATGCAGTATGTTCGATGATCAAAACAAATTATCAAACCTGTCAGGGAGCTAAAGTCCGAGGAATCTTTTTAGAAGGACCTTTCTTTACAGAAAAATATAAAGGGGCACAAAATCCCAAATACATGAGTGATCCCTCGATTGATGCATTAAGTGAATGGATAAAATTGTCAGGGGGTTTAGTCAATAAAATTGCAATTGCACCAGAACGTCAAGGAGTCATTCCATTTATTGAATATGCCAAAGCCCAAGGAGTCCATACTGCTCTTGCCCATTCAGATGCTAGTTATGATCAAGCAAAAGCTGCAGTAGAGGCAGGTGCTGATATTTTTATTCATTTATACAATGGTATGTCAGGTTTGCACCATCGCAATCCTGGTATGGTTGGCGCGGCACTTAGCTTGAAAGATGTTTTTGCTGAAATCATAGCCGACGGCCACCATGTTCACCCAGCTGCTATTGAAATTGCACTTAAAGCTAGAGGACTAGAAGAGACAGTTTTAATTACTGATTGTATGCGAGCCGGTGGCATGGGAGAAGGCATCTCCCGTTTAGGTGAGTTTGATGTAATGGTAAGCGAAGGAACAGCGCGATTAGTTGAAGGAGGAAGCCTCGCGGGCTCTATTCTAGAACTGATACAAGGCGTTCAAAACATGATTAAATGGGAACTAGCAACAGTCGACCAAGCAATTCGGATGGCGAGTCTAAATCCAGCGCGTTCTGTCGGAATTCAAGCTGAATGTGGCTCAATAAGAAAAGATATAGCAGCTGATTTTATTGTTCTTAATCAAAATGCTGACTTACAAGCAACCTACTTAGATGGCCAATTAAGATATCGAGTATAGAATAATCCCCAAGAAACCCCTCTTGGGGATTTTATTTTACTTTATTTTTTATCATTTTCTGGCATGAAGGTTAATTGATAGCGATCATTGAAAAAAGTACGAATAGCTAAATGAGCGGAAGTTGCTGAGACCAGTGAAGTGGTACCTAATAAAGTAAAGGAGATCATCATTTGATACATAATTGCCTTGGTTGGATCGACACCGGCAAAAATTAAACCCGACATCATACCCGGCAAGGTGACAACTCCTGTAGTTTTCACGCTATCGATGGTTGGCTGAATACCAGATTTAACGGCCAGTTTTTTAATATGCGTGCTAGCTTGCTGTGGACTTGCTCCTAAGGCTAGCATTTCTAGAAATGCCTGTCTATGATCTTCAAAAAGCTGTTTCAAATTTCTATAGGTTAAACCGAGAGCCGTCATGGCCGTCCCAGAAATCATCCCTGTGATTGGAACCACTTGGGAAGGGGTAAATTTTAGAGAACCAGATAAGACTAATATTGCTAAACTAGTGAGTGATCCAATTCCGATTGCTGATAAAGAAATGGCGAAGGCTTTATTTATTCCTTTACCGTGCTTAGAAGCATTCCAAGCGGCATTGAAAATAATAACCGCAACCATGGCTACAGTAAGCAAAGCGTTATCGATAGAGAAGACTTGTTCTAAGACATAGCCTACAATTAATAATTGTAAAATAACTCTTACTATGGCAATCAATAAATCTTTCCAAAGGTCCAGTTGTTCTTTATATGAAATATAAAAGGTTATTAAAACAAGGGAAAAAGAAAGGGCTAAAGTAAGCGGACTAACTTGAAGATTCTGAGTCATTATTCTTCCTCGCTTTCATCGATATTTTTCGATATATAAACTTCGCGATTAGCAAGCTGGTGGTCCTTGTCTAAATGACTAATTAAAAGAGTAGTAATTCCTTCTTTATCAATATAGTTGAGTAGCCAACGCCATAGTATTTCTCTGGTTCTTTGATCAAGAGCAGAGGTAATTTCATCTAATAATAAAATTTCCGGCGGAAAAATTAAATTTCGAATAAGAGCAACCCGTTGTTTTTCTCCTCCAGATAAACTATTAATTTCTTTGCTTAAATAATCGCTTGAAAGTTCTACTTCTTGCAATAATTGAACAATACGATCTTTATCAGCGGGTAAATCGCGAATTTCATAAGGGAAGGACAAATTATCCCATACATCTCGACCAAACAATTGAGCTGTTTGGAAGCAGTAGGAAATTTTTTGTCTCAGTTCAATGGGTGGATACTGGTCAATTTCTTTCTCTTCAAAAAAAATAGACCCTGATCGGCTTAGGTTAGGGGCATTTAAGTAAACAATTTCTTTTAAGAGGGTTGATTTTCCTGATCCAGAAGGGCCATTGATAGAAACAAAATCCCCTTTTTCAATCTTAAAAGACAAGTCAGAAATAATTGTTTTCTTTGAACTTTGAATAGTAAGATCTTTGACTGCAAGAATATTTGACATAATATACTCCTTTTTAGAATCATTATCATTTATTTTAACATGAGGGTGACTCTTATTAAAGCTAACTAGAAAAAAGTTGAAGCCTTTGGCTTTAATTGCCTTAGGCTTCAACTTTAGGAGTCTGTTGATTAGAAAGAGCTAAATCAATTAACTCATCAGTCAACCAATCGTTTTTAACTAATAAGGGACCGTGAAAATAACTGCCAAAAGTATTGCGGTAATGGGTCCCTTCAGTTTGGTCTTTACCATTATTCCCATATCCTTGAATGACTTTTCCGAAAGCTTTTTGATTTTTTCCTAAATGAGTCACACCATTGTGGTTCTCGAACCCGATGAGTTCGCGCTTAAAATAGTCAGAATAGATTTTGGTATCACCGGTAAAGCGGTGGTTAATTTGCCTTTCAGTAAAATGGTCAAGAATACCAAGTCCCGGTAATTTTTCTCCTTTAGCATTAACATAATAATGACCTAAGAGTTGATAACCACCACAAATTGCTAGAACGACACCATCTTTTTCAATGAATTCTTGCAAACCAGGTCGGATGGATTGGATCTGTTTAGCAATTACCTTTTGCTCGTAATCTTGTCCACCACCAAAAAAGACTAAATCATAGGCAGTAGGATCAAAAGGGTCATCAATTGTTACCACTTCAGTTAATACATCCATCCCTCTTTTTTGGGCATGGTATTGAAGCATCAGTAAATTTCCATTATCACCATATGTATTAAGTAAATTACCATATAAGTGACAAATTCTAAAAGTTTTCATTCACTTCTTCCTCTCAATGATTTAGATAGCCCTGCTTTTTTAGTTCTTCTCTTAATTGAAGCATGGCAGTATAAGTTGCTAAAACATGAATGTTTTCTGTGTTGGCTTGCTCAATCAGCTGGAAAATTTCTTCTATTGAGTGAGCTTTTTTAATTTGATTTTCATCAATTCCCGCAACAATAATTCGCTTGGTCAAATCATCTACTTTATCACCAGCGGTGATGACTTCAGCGACTGGCATGGTCTTTAATCGTTCATAATTACCGTCCCAAATCCATGAAACATCTGTCCCATCAGCATATTGATTATTTAGAATATTGACTAAAGTGAAGGGTTGATGATCAAAAGTAATCAGTTCTAGTACTTGATCTAAACCAACCGGATTTTTCACCAAATTAAGTAGAACCTTTTTGTCTTTTATTTGAATACTTTCTTGTCGACCAAATACTTTCTTAGCTTTTTCAAAAGCTTGTCGAATCTCACTATCATCTAACCCTAACTCTCTAGTCAATGAATAAGCGGCTAAAGCATTATAAATATTATACTTACCAGCAACTGGTAAAGTGAAGGACTGGCCATTAATCGAAAATTGGGAGTGGGTAAGCGCCAGCTCATTAATTTGATCGACGGTATAAGTTAATTTGGGACGTTTAAAACCACAATGTTCGCAATAATATTTACCTAAATTAGCATAAGTAATCATTTTATAGGTTAGGATATGATCGCATATTGGGCAAAGTAAACCATCGGTATTATGATGCGGAACAATCCGTTCATCCTTTTGATGATCAAAACCAAAGAAAATTTTCTCATTTTCTATTTCTAATGAATTAAACATTGGTAGATCGCCGTTGGCAATAATTTTGGCTGTAGGCACACTTTTAGCAGCATTTTTTAATAAATCAAAAATAGTATGAAGCTCACCAAAACGATCCAACTGGTCGCGGAAAATATTTGTAAAAACAAAATACTCCGGTTGGATGGCTTTAACCACATGGCTTAAAGAGCCTTCATCGACTTCTAAAATGGCTATTCCTTTTTGGCCATCTTTTAAGCGAGGGGCTTGTAAAAACGTAGTTACTATTCCTTGATGCATATTTGATCCAGAGGGATTGGTAATGACTAAGGGCTCTACTTCTTTTAAAATTTCAACAATTAAAGAGGTTGTTAGCGTTTTTCCGTTTGTGCCAGTAACAACCACAACTTGATAATTGTTGGCTAATTCTTTTAAGATATCGGGTTCTATAGTAAGGGCAATTTTTCCAGGTAAGGAGGACCCTCCTTGAGTGAATTTAGTTAATAAATAACGGCTTGTCTTTCCAATAATACGAGCGATTTGGCTACGTAATGGCATGCTACCACCTCAACTTTTCATAATATACAAGTAATATTATTCTATCAGTCCTCAAGTAAATTTGGAAGAAAGAATCTCTTTTGACAAGTGGTAGGATGTGATAGAATAGAATAGTGTGTGAAGGATTGACTTTCTAAATAAAAATAACCTATTATGAATAGGTTGAATTAAACTACAGACAAGAGGAGCATGGTAATGGCTAAGTTTTATTTTAAATATGGAGCAATGAATTCAGGTAAATCAATAGAAATTATTAAAGTTGCTCATAACTATGAAGAACAAAACAAAGCTGTGCAAATCTATACTTCAGCAATAGATAACCGTGACGGGGTAGGGATTGTTTCTTCACGAACAGGTTTCAATCGACAAGCTATTCCGATTTCTGATGAGGATAACTTTTATGAAAAGATTAAGGCTTCTCACCAAAAAGACCGCCTTTTTTGTGTCTTGGTTGATGAGGCACAATTCTTAAAGAAACACCATATCATTGAATTAGCTAAGGTTGTCGATGAGTTAAATATTCCGGTCATGGCCTTTGGTTTGAAAAATGATTTTACCAATGAACTATTTGAAGGGTCAAAATATTTGCTCCTTTATGCTGATAAAATCGAAGAAATTAAAACAATTTGTTGGTTCTGTCATAAAAAAGCCACTATGAATTTAAGGTTTCTTGATGGTCAACCAGTTTATGAAGGAGACCAAATTCAAATAGGGGGCAATGAAGCTTATTTACCTGTTTGTCGTAAATGTTATAAAAACCCTGGAAAAATTTAAAAAAAGACTTTAATAAGTAGATTGAGGAGAATGTCATGTTTGAACAATTAGATCAATTAATCTTCCGTTTTGAGGAAGTAATCGAAATGATGAGTGATCCAGAAATTATATCTGATTCAGATCGATTAAGAAAGTTATCGATTGAGGAATCCGATTTAAGACCCAAGGTAGCTAAAATTCGTCGTTATAAACAAGTCAATGAAGAACTATCAGATACAGAAGAAATGTTAGCGGGCGATTTAGACCCTGATATGGCAGAATTAGCCAAGTTAGAACTTTCTGATTTGAAGGAAGAAAAAGATCAATTAGAAGAAGAAATTAAATTGATGATGTTGCCAGAAGATCCTAATGATGGCAAAAACATTATCATGGAAATTCGAGGAGCAGCCGGTGGGGATGAAGCACAACTATTTGCAGGGGATCTTTTAACCATGTACTCAAAGTTTGCTGAAGCCCAGGGCTGGAAAGTCGAACTAATGTCAGCCAATATTACAGGCATTGGAGGATACAAAGAAGTAACCTTAATGATTACAGGCGAAAAAGTCTACTCCAAACTAAAATTCGAAAACGGTGCACATAGAGTGCAACGTGTACCAGAAACCGAATCGCAAGGTCGGGTTCATACATCCACTGCTACAGTAGTGGTAATGCCTGAACAAGAGGAAATCGATTTTGATTTAGATGAAAATGATATCCGTGTGGATATTTATCATGCTTCTGGTGCTGGTGGACAGCACGTTAACAAGACAGCTTCAGCTGTTCGAATGACCCATATCCCAACAGGAGTTGTGGTAGCTATGCAAGATGAGCGATCACAATTAAAAAATAGAGAAAAAGCCATGAAAGTATTAAGAACACGTGTTTACGATATTCTGCAGTCTGAAAAGCAAGAAGCTTTTGATTCTGAAAGAAAGTTGGCAGTAGGTACTGGAGACCGATCTGAACGAATTCGCACATATAATTATCCACAAAACCGTGTGACCGACCATCGGATTGGCTTAACCATTCAGCAACTCGATTCTATTATGCAGGGCAATATCGATGAAATCATTGATGCCCTTGTTGTATATGACCAAACGCAAAAGTTGGAGGAGCTCAATGGTCAAGGAGCATAAAGAACTAACTTTAAATGAAGCCCTCCAAAAGGCTTCATTTTTTTTGAATCAACACGGCCACGATGCAAATTTGGCGCGCTATTATTGGATGCAGTTGTTTGATTGGGATTTAAGTCAGACCGTCAAGTTTTTAAATCAACCGATTTCACAAGGTCTAGCCAGCCAATTTGATTCTGCTCTCCACCGGATAGTAAATGATGAACCGATACAGTATATTAGCGGCTACACTTATTTTATGGACCACAAATATCAGGTAAGTCCGGCTTGCTTGATCCCACGAGAAGAAACGGCTGGTTTAGTTGAAAAAGCGCTGGCTTATATGCGTCAGCTGCCTCCAGGCAAAGTAATCGATTTAGGAACCGGTTCAGGCATAATTGCTATTGAATTAAAGAAAGCTTTACCAACTTGGGAAGTATATGCTAGTGATTTCTCACAAGCAACCCTTCAACTAGCTACGAAAAATGCTAATGACCATCAAGTGAATATTCAATTTGTCCATTCAGACTTGATGCAAGCCTTTAAGCCAGATATTCAATTTGATGTATTCGTTTCTAATCCACCATATATTGCTCAAAGTGACTTGGATTTAATGGATGCTTCTGTAAAAAAATATGAACCACAATCCGCCTTGTTTGCGGAAGATGAAGGTTTAGCCATTTATAAAGCTTTAGCTAAGCAATTACCTTCACACTTAAAACCAAGAGCCGGTGTTTTTTTGGAAATAGGTTTTGCCCAAGGATTGGCTGTTAAGACGATATTGCAAGACGCTTTTCCAGCGGCTTTTATTCAAATTGGACGTGATTTTGCGGGTAAAGATCGATATGTATCTTTGATGCGAGAGGAGGATTTAAATGAAGACTCTAATTTTTGATAAGCAAAGCTTGCCTCAAGCAGCAGAACTACTAAAAAAGGGGGAATTAATCGCTTTTCCAACCGAAACGGTTTATGGATTAGGGGCTATTGCCACAAATCCAGTAGCTGTGGCAAAAGTCTTTAAAGCAAAGGGCCGTCCTAATGACAACCCCTTAATCGTGCATGTTGCCAATCAAGATCAAGTTGAAGAACTAGTGAATGAAATCTCCCCCATCGCTCAATCATTGATGGATAGTTTCTGGCCGGGACCTTTAACGATTATTTTTCCACTTAAAAAAGGCAAAGTAGCTGATAACGTGACTGGCGGTAAGCAAAGCGTAGCTATTCGGATGCCTAATCAGTCTCTCACCTTAGAATTAATTGACTTAGTGGGAACCCCACTAGTAGGTCCGTCAGCAAATCTATCTGGCAAACCAAGTCCGACGAGCTTGGCGCATGTACTACATGATTTTAGAGGTGTAATTGCTGGAATTCTAAATAATGGCCAAGCTTTAACGGAGGTGGGTATTGAGTCGACAGTTGTCTATCCCCATGAGGATAGAGTGGATGTTTTACGACCAGGCCATATCACGCCTAGTCAGATTCAAGCTAAAACAGCCTGTCCTGTTCAGATTGTTTCTGAAAAAATGCAATTGGCTAACTTAAATGTAGCTTCCCCAGGAGTCAAATATCGTCATTATAGTCCCAAACAACCGGTTTACCTGATAGCATTTCCGAGAAAAATAGAAGAATGGGTTGAATTAGTCAATAAAGAATCGATGAAGATAGGCATTTTGGCTGATAATGCTATTATTGATGGTTTGAAAGAACGGCCCCAGGTTGTCGATAGTTATTCATTGGGTCAACCGAATGACTGGCAGAGCGCTTCACAACATTTATTTTCTGGACTTAGGGCTCTAGAAAAAGGTCCAGCAGAGAAAATTTATGTTCAAGGATTAGAAAATGATGAGAAAACACTTGCTTTCATGAATAGGGTTACGAAAGCGTCGTCATTTATGTTATAATTAAGCTACAACTAAATGTTGTAACTATTTTTTTGGAGGGTGTATATATGTCAAATATTAATGCAGAAGTTTTTGAGGTAATTGAAAAAGAACGCCAACGTCAAACGCATGGTATCGAATTAATTGCTTCAGAAAACTTTGTATCTGAAGATGTTATGAAGGTTCAAGGGTCAATCCTAACCAATAAATATGCTGAAGGATATCCAGGACGTCGTTATTATGGTGGGTGTGAATACGTAGACATCCTAGAACAATTAGCAATTGATCGTGCCAAAGAATTATTTGGCGCAACTTATGTTAACGTTCAACCTCACTCAGGTTCTTCAGCTAACTTAGCTGTTTACCGTGCCTTCTTAGAACCAGGAGATAAAGTATTAGGTATGGACTTATCTCAAGGTGGGCACTTGACTCACGGTTCACCAGTTAACTTCTCTGGTCAATCATATCATATGTTAGCTTATGGTCTTGATGAAAATGAACAGCTAGACTATGACACTTTAGAAAAAATTGCGCGTGAAGAGAAGCCAAAAATGATTATTGCGGGTGCTTCTGCTTACTCACGTACAATCGACTTTGAAAGATTTGCAAAGATTGCTAAAGAAGTTGGCGCTATTTTAATGGTTGATATGGCGCATATCGCTGGTTTAGTAGCGGCTGGTTTACATCCAAATCCACTTCCTTACGCGGATGTAGTTACAACTACTACTCACAAGACTTTAAGAGGTCCTCGTGGTGGCATGATCTTAACTGCTAAAGAAGAATATGGTAAGAAATTAAACTCTGCTATCTTCCCAGGAATCCAAGGAGGACCTTTAGAGCACGTTATTGCAGCTAAAGCAGTTGCCTTTGGTGAAGCTTTACAACCTGAATTTAAAGAGTATGCACAACAAGTTATTAAGAATGCTGCTGCTATGGCAGAAGTATTTAACGAGAGTGGCTTACGCGTTATCTCAGGTGGTACAGATAACCACTTAATGTTATTAGACTTAACAAGCTTTGATGTTTCTGGTAAGTGGGCACAAAACCGTTTAGAAGAAGTTGCAATCACTGTTAATAAGAACTCTATTCCAAATGACCAACGTTCATTTGTTGAAACATCAGGTATCCGTGTGGGAACACCAGCAATTACTTCAAGAGGTATTAAAGAAGATCAAGCACGTGAAATTGCTGAAATTATTGTTAAGGCTCTTAAAGCCGAAGAGTCTGAACTTGCTGAACTACGTAAGCAAGCAGAAGCAATTGTAGCTGACAAGCCTCTTAACGCTTATCACTAAGATACTTTAGATTAGGAGGAAAAAGAATGGCAAAATTTACGGTAGTTGATCATCCCTTAATTCAACATAAACTAACCATTATTCGCGATAAGAACGCTTCAACTAAAGTGTTTCGTGAAGTAACCAATGAGATTGCTATGTTGATGGCTTATGAAATCACACGCGACCTACCGCTTGAAGAAGTTGAAATTGAAACACCACTAGCTGTTACTAAGCAAAAACAAATTGCTGGTAAGAAAATGGCTATTGTTCCAATTCTTCGTGCAGGATTAGGTATGGTAGACGGAATTTTATCTTTGGTCCCCGCTGCTCGTGTGGGTCACATTGGTTTGTATCGTGAGCATGACACATTAGAGATTGTTGAATATTTTGCTAAGCTTCCTCTTGATATTAAAGATCGCCAAGTATTTGTAGTCGATCCAATGTTAGCTACAGGAGGATCTGCCATTTCGGCTCTTAAACAATTAACTGAGAAATATGGCGTTGATAAGCAGCACATTACATTTGTATGTTTAGTGGCTGCTCCTGAAGGAGTGAAGGCTTTGCAAGAAGCTTTTCCAACTGTTGATATCTTTACAGCTGCCTTGGATGAGCGCTTAAATGAGAATTCCTATATTCTA
Organism: Facklamia sp. P13064; assembly: GCF_050409425.1. Lineage (NCBI taxonomy): Bacteria > Bacillati > Bacillota > Bacilli > Lactobacillales > Aerococcaceae > Facklamia > Facklamia sp. P13064. The sequence continues at coordinate 20,228 of NZ_JBNUPM010000009.1, forward strand.
CCAGGACTTGGTGATGCTGGTGACCGTATCTTCGGGACTAAATAATTTTTAAATTACTTGCACAGGTAGATTTTTCTACCTGTGTTTTTTTATGAGGAGCATTTAATGACACTTAAGAAATTTTACCGTCAATCATTACAGGAAAGACGTTTAAATATTTCCCCTTATTTAGAAAATAAGATGGATTTTCCTATATTAGATGAAAAAAGAGCCAATCAGATGATTGAAAACTATCTCTACACTTATGGCCTTCCAATGGGGATATTACCGACTATTCAAGTGAACGAAAAGGACTACATAGTTCCGATGGTAACAGAAGAACCATCGGTAATAGCTGCGGCATCCAATGGCGCCAAACATCTGGGTAATATTAAAGCGCATTTAGACCGTAAAACAATTAAAGGACAAATTGTTTTAACTGATTGGACAGAAGCTGAAGCGAAACAAGCTCTTAACAAGCATAAAGAGGGGTGGTTGAGCTTTGCTAAAAAAGTAGCTTATCGGATGGTAGAAAGAGGAGGGGGACCTTTAGATATTGAGTATTCGGCTTATCGTAGCAATCAGACGCTCTACCATTCCTATTATCTACTATTTGACCCTTGTGAAGCTATGGGAGCCAACTCTTTAAATACCGTTTTGGAAGCATTAGCCTTTGAGATAAAAAAAGATATTGGTGGCAAGGTTTTAATGGCAATTCTTTCAAATTACAATCCACAAAATTTTGTTAAGGTGGAAGCGACTCTTTCTATTGAGCGTATAGATATAAATTTAGATAGAGCCCATCCTATTGCCCAAAAAATTGCTATGGCTAGTGACTATGCCCAATTGGATCCTTACCGTGCCACAACTCATAATAAAGGGATTATGAATGGAGTGGATGCGGTTTTGATTGCTACAGGAAATGATTGGCGTGCGGTAGAAGCGAGTGTTCATGCCTTTGCATGTAAAGAAGGAAAATATCGAGGTTTAAGTCAGTGGTTTTATGATTCTAAGAAGGCTGAATTGAGCGGACATATGGACATTCCTCTTCCAGTCGCTACGGTGGGGGGGACCTTATCCATTCATCCAATGGCAAAGTGGTCTTTAAATTTAATGGGAAATCCTAATGCTTTAGAGTTAGCTCAAGTTGTTGCTTCTGTCGGTTTAGCCCAAAACTTTGCAGCCTTAAAAGCCATCGTATCCGAAGGTATACAAAAGGGTCATATGGGATTGCAGGCTCGTAGCTTAGCGATACAAGTGGGAGCCAAAGCCGATGAAATCGACCTATTAGTTAAATTGTTAAAAGTAAGAGAAAGCTTTAACTCTCAGATTGCAAGGGATTTACTAGACAAAATGAGAAATTCGTAAGATAATGTCTATTATGATTGAAAAAACTGAGGAGGGAATTAATGAAAACAAAAGTTGGAATCGACCGTATTCATTTTTATATACCACCCCAATATGTAGACATGGAGGAATTAGCTCAAGCAAGAGATATTGATCCAGCAAAATTTACAATTGGAATCGGCCAAAGTCAAATGGCTGTCACGGATTACAAACAAGATATTGTTACATTGGCCATTAATGCAGCGTTACCAATTATTTCAAAAGAAGATCGGGACTTAATTGACCAAGTGATTGTAGCTACTGAATCGTCTTTTGATTATTCTAAAGCAGCTTCAATATATTTGCACCAAGCATTAAAGATTAACCGTTTTGCACGCTCCTATGAAATCAAAGAGGCATGTTATGCAGGAACGGCAGCTTTACAAGCGGCTGTTGACTATGTGCGCTTAAGACCCGAAAGAAAGGTGTTAGTCGTTACAACCGATATTGCTCGATATGGTCTAGCGTCTTCTGGAGAAGCGACTCAAGGAGCAGGAGCAGTGGCTATGTTAATAACTGCTGATCCAGCGATTTTAGCTATTGAAGAAGAAAGCATTGCTTATACTGACAATCAATTTGATTTTTGGCGACCACAATACGACATATATCCACGTGTAGACGGTAAGTTTTCTACCAATCTATATAATCAGACCTTTTTGAATATTATGGAAGAAGTAGGTAAGCGTAAACCGGATTTTTGGGATGCTTATCAAGTACAATTGTTCCATTTACCATTTACCAAAATGGGTCGTAAGGCGATTAAAAACTATCGTCAGTATTTAAATGATTCAACAAATACACTCAAAGATGTAGATCAGAAGTTGAAGGCTTTAGACCGTTTTGATAAACATTACGATCACGCTGTTCAATATTCAAGACATATTGGCAACATTTATACTGGCTCGCTTTATCTAGGCTTAATTTCACTTTTAGTTCATGATCAAAGTCTTAAAAAAGGCGATAAGATTTCCCTATTTTCTTATGGTTCAGGTGCGGTTGCTGAATGTTTTTTTGGAGCATTACAGCCAGGTTTTAGAGAGGCTATACTCTTGAATGAAATTGAAGCAATGTTCCAGAAACGTCGAAAGTTAAGCATTGAGGAATATGAAAAGCTATACTTAGAAGCCATTGAGCCTAGTGACGAAATAATTGAATTTGATCCAAGTGTTCATGAAGGAGAGTTTTATTTGGCTAAGATTGATAACCATCGACGTTATTATCTACAAAATGCTAGTCATCAAAATGACTTTAAAAAGTAATAAATAGATTTCATACTGTCAAAGATTAGCAGGATAGCTTTTTTTATTGTGAAAAGTTAAGCCCTATTTCTTTTTGATAGTATTTTTGCTTTATAGTCATTTTACTTACTTCTTATTTATGCTATGATGATTACGAACATGAAAGGGTGATTTAAATGTATGCAATTATAAATGGTATGGCAGTACTGTTTTTTCGCATTTTCTTTGTCATCCTAGCCTATATGGCTCTGTCAAAAGTTAATTGGAGGAGTGTTTTACAGCCTCAACACCAAGCAATGGACCGATACCTATGTATTTTATGTAGTATTGGCTTGGGCTATTTGACAAGTTCGTTTTTTATAACAATCATTGAAACCTTACGTCTACTATTGATGTCAGCGTTTCTCTAATCATGTGTATAAGTCTCTCGCCTACTCCAAAGCGATAGTCTTCAAAAGGGGATTCATTTAAAATGGAAGAAATTATTGTACAAGGTGGCAACCGTTTGGAGGGTACAGTCAAGGTTGAAGGTGCTAAGAATGCAGTTTTACCAATTCTGGCAGCTTCTATTTTGGCGTCGAAAGGAATTACACGACTAAGTAATGTGCCTGTTTTATCAGACGTTTTAACAATGAACGAATTGCTAAAGAATATTGACCTAGAGACTAAATTCAATCAAGCGAATAATCAGATGACGCTCGATGCGACAGGTCGGGTTAAAACTATGGCGGACTATGACTTTGTTAGTAAAATGCGCGCTTCGATCGTTGTAATGGGACCAATGTTAGCACGTTTTGGTCATGCGCGTGTGGCCATGCCAGGCGGTTGTGCAATCGGTACACGTCCCATTGATTTGCACCTAAAAGGATTTGAAGCATTAGGAGCTACTATTGAAAATGCAGCAGGATATGTTGAAGCAAAAGCAGACCAGTTAATCGGAGCCAATATTTACCTGGATTTCCCTTCGGTGGGAGCCACTGAAAATATTATGATGGCTGCTGTTTTAGCTAAAGGCGAAACAGTGATTGAAAATGTTGCTAGAGAACCAGAGATTGTTGACTTAGCTAACTTTTTAAATAAAATGGGTGCTAAAGTTTCAGGTGCTGGAACGGAGACAATACGTATCGAAGGTGTTTCAGAACTTTTGGCTACGGACTATGAAGTTATGCCAGATCGTATCGAAGCCGGTACTTTTATGGTAGCGGCTGCTGTGACTAATGGAGATGTCATGATTGAAGGAGCGATTGCTCATCACAACAAACCGCTAATTAGTAAGTTGCAAGAAATGGGCGTTGTTTTTGAAGTGTTTGATTCTTCGCTAAGGGTAATTGGTCCCAAGGTTTTGAAACCCACAGACATTAAAACCATGCCTTATCCAGGCTTTCCAACGGATATGCAGGCACAAATGTCGATTGCTCAATTATTAGCTAAGGGAGACTCAGCACTTTCTGAAACCGTTTTTGAAAATCGATTCATGCACTTTGAAGAATTGCGTCGAATGAGCGCCGATTTCAAAATTGAACGCCAAACAGTTGTAATGTACGGACCTGCAGAATTATCAGGTGCCCAGGTTAAAGCGACAGACCTTCGTGCGGCAGCTGCTCTTATTATTGCAGGACTTACTGCTAAAGGATTGACAAGGGTTTCTGAGTTGAAATATCTTGATCGTGGTTATTACCTCTTCCATGAAAAGCTAGCTCGCTTAGGAGCAAACATCGAACGTGTTAATATCCAGCCAATTCCATCCATTCAAAATAAACCAGCTGTAAAAGCTGTGTTTGCTTAATTATCATCCAGAAAGGATGAGTATAATGGCTAGAGATATAGGTATTGATTTAGGAACAACCAATGTATTAATCCATCTTAAAGGCCGAGGAATCATTTTAAATGAGCCCGCAGTGATTGCTGTAGATCAATCGACTCAAGAAGTAATGGCAGTGGGACGAGAAGCTTATGAAATGCGGGGTAGAGTGCCAAAGTCTCTTGAAGTTATACAACCTTTAAAAGGTGGAGTGGTATCAGACTATGACTTAACCGAAGCCATGCTTCTTCACTTTTTCAAGCGCGCACACATTCGACGTGGCTTGAGAAAGGCAAATGTTTTAATTTCAACGCCAACCAATGTAAGTGAAATAGAACAACTTTCACTATTCGAGGCAGTTCAAAAAGTTACTTCGGGTAGGGTTCGAGTAGAAGTTGAACCGATGGTAGCGGCTATCGGTTCGGGCCTAGATGTTTTATCAGCCAAAGGAAGTATGATTGTAGATATTGGTGGAGGAACGACGGATATAGCAATTATTGCTTCAGGTGAAATTCTTCACGCAGAATCGATTAAGATAGCTGGTGATGACTTTGATGAAGCAATTATCCAGTATTTTAAGGACCATTACCAACTACTCATTGGGATCCAATCAGCTGAGAGGATAAAAATGCAACTTGCCTGTGCTAAAAAGGTGGATGGAAGAGATGTTCATAACCAAGAGTTAAAGGGGCGCGATCTTGTTACAGGATTACCAAAAGCGATTAATGTTGACTCTAACGATTTACATCGGGCATTAAAAGATTTATTAGATCAAATAGTGAGAACAATACGCAGAGTGATTGAACAAGCTTCTCCAGAAATAATCGCAGATATCCATGATCAAGGACTGGTTATTACAGGCGGGGGCGCGATGATCCAAGATCTAGATTTGTTAATCACTGAGCAGATAAAAGTCTCAGCTATTCCTTCTGACCAACCCATGAATGCAGTAGCATTAGGAACTGGTATAATGATGGATTGGGTCGAATCCGGTTTAATTGATCCAAACAAAAATAATAAAAAACCAAGTAAGCCAAATTTCTTTATGAGATTGTGGCAATCCATTTGGAAATAAACTAGGGGTGAATAAATGGCAGAGAAGTTAAAATATTTAGAATATCCACTATTTAAACAAGTTATGAAAGGGATCTTCAAAGTTTTTTTCTTTATCATCCTTTTAATTATTGTCTTTGGAATGGGTTTAGTTATCGGTTACGCTGTTTTAGGAGACGGAAATTATTGGGAAGTATTTAATCAAGATACCTGGTTGCATTTATTGACATTTATTGAATAATATTAAAAGGAAATATTCATTAGAGGAAAGAAGGGATACTTTGCAGACAAGTGATTTTTCTGTATTTGAGTTATTGCTTTATATCATTCCTCTAACTATGATTTTTTTAATTAAAAAATATGGGAGACCTTATTTAACCTATTTTAAAAATTGGCCTATAACATTAGCCATTTGTTTATTACCCACTTTATTGGTTTTAATTTACGGTTTTGGCTGGCTAATTTTTGGTTTTAATGTGCTACCATTTATTATTTTATTTTCTTCTTTTGCAATCGGTGTTCAATTACATAAGTATATACAAGAAATCGACCATTTCTATTTTAAGCAATTTTATTTGCCTGCAAGTGAATTACTTTTTTATTTCTTGGTTTTTTATTTAGTGGGAATGATTATTTTAAGATGGTGGACGATTTTTTTCTAATTACCCCACCACTTTTTTAATAGCTTTAAATGATCATAATATCAAGCTTTAACAGGTTTTGCTTTCTAGCAAAACCTGTTTTTTTATTCAATTTTGTCTATAAGGTGGTGAAAAGTGGGAGTATGTGGTAAAATTAATCTAACTTAGGAGAGGAGTGTGAACAAGTCGTGTTAATGGGAGAATATCAACATAATATCGATTCCAAAGGCCGCTTAATCATGCCTGCTAAGTTTCGTCCAGAACTAGGTTCGACTTTTATAGTAACTAGAGGTCTGGATGGCTGTTTATTTGGCTACCCCATGAATGCATGGGAAACAATTGAAGAAAAATTAAAACAATTACCTCTAGCTAAAAAAGACGCACGTAAGTTTACTCGTTTTTTCTATTCGGCTGCCACCGAAGTAGAAATCGATAAGCAAGGACGGATAAATTTACCAAAAAATCTTATAGAGTTCGCTAAGATTGATAAGGAATGTCGTGTGATTGGCGTATCAGACCGTATCGAGATTTGGAGCAGTGAGCTTTGGGAAGATTTTGCAGAGGATGCTGAGGAAAATTTTGAAAATATTGCAGAAGAAATGATTGATTTTGGATTTTAAAATAACGAGGTGACAATATGTCCTTTGAGCACGAAACAGTTTTACTAAAGGAAACAATTGATGGTTTAGAAGTGAATCCCAATGGAATTTATGTTGATTGTACATTGGGTGGCGCTGGACATGCTCAATACTTATTAAGCCTTCTTTCAGACCGTGGAAAATTATTGGCATTTGACCAAGATCTTATGGCAATTAATAATGCTAAAGTAACTTTAAAAGAGCAATTATCCCAAGGAAAAATAACTTTTTTTGAAAGAAATTTTCGTGATTTAGAAGTCGCCTTATCGGAGCAATCAATTCACCTAATTGATGGGATTTACTATGATTTGGGAGTATCTTCACCACAATTAGATATTGCGGAAAGAGGGTTCTCCTATCATCAAGAAGCAAGGCTAGATATGCGAATGGACCAAAGGCAAGAGCTCGATGCTTATGAAGTAGTAAATACTTGGGATTATAATGATTTGGTGCGTATTATCTTCCGGTATGGTGAAGAAAAATTTGCTAAAAGAATTGCAAGAAATATTGAACAAAGTCGTAAAAAACAAGCAATTGAAACAACTACTCAATTAGCAGAGATTATTAAAGAAGCGATTCCTGCCGCGACACGTCGGACCGGTGGACATCCAGCTAAGCGAGCTTTTCAAGCCATTCGAATAGCTGTTAACGATGAGCTTGGCGCAGTCGAAAGTTCAATTGAACAGGGGTTAAAACTGTTAAAAGTAGGTGGCAGGATGGCAGTTATTACCTTCCATTCCTTAGAAGATCGATTGGTTAAACAAATGTTTAAGCAAGTATCCACCTTACCAGAAACACCTAGAAATTTACCTGTTTTAAGTAATCAACAAGCAGATTATCGAATAGTTAATCGAAAACCGATACTACCTTCAAAAGAAGAGTTAAAGAATAACAATCGTTCAAGATCAGCAAAATTAAGAATTATTGAAAGAATTAGTATGTAGTATTGAGGAGGATAGCGATTGTGACTGAAAGTTATCAAAGAAGAAATTATTATAATAAAGACCAAGCCCAATCGCTAGTCGGTCAATCTACTAATACGTTTGATGGCTCAGCAGTCCGAAAGATTGAAGAGTGGGAACTTTCCCATCAATCTGATTGGTTTGATAATGAAGATAGGAGATCAAAAAGGCAAACGATTATAACGAATCGAAACTTAGCATTGCTAGGTATTTTTATAATGGTTAGCTGTTGCTTTGCGAGTCTTTATATTCATTGGCAAGTCAACCAGGTTAACCAAAGGATTCAAGAGATCCAGTTGGAAGAGGCTGAGCTTGTCAAAGAAACAGAAATGTTAATGGTCGAAAAGGCTGAAAACTTAAAGTATAAAAATATTGAGCTTGTAGCAGAAGCCAACGGTATGAAAGCAGAAATGGATCGCGTAAAGGATATCGATCAAAATGACTAATAATAATGCGAATAATAATCAAGGGATGAATTTGTTTTTTTTAGCTATCATTGTAATTTTAATCGGTTTAGTAATGATTGGTCGAATGGCACAAATAGCTTTATTCAAACAAGTAAATGGTGTTAATTTAACTAAACTAGAAATGCAAGTAGACAATAGAAGTAGTATTGCTAAAGCAAAAAGAGGCACAATTTATGATCAGTTTGGTCAGCCTATTGCAATGGATACTACTTCTTATTCTATGTACGCTGTTCTAGATGCTGATTGGGCAGAAGGTGAAACGGTTAAAGACATTGATTATACGGCGACCATTCTTGCTAAATATATCGATATGCCGAAAGAAAAAATATGGACGCAATTAAATAGTGACAATGTCAATCAAGTTGAGTTTGGCTCAGCTTCTAAAAACATATCAGCACAGACAAAATTAGCAATTGAAGCTGAAAACTTACCGGGAATCTTTTTCACTAGTCAGGTGAGCCGTTATTATTTCAATGACTACTTTGCCTCTCACTTAATAGGTTATGCAGAAGTTAATGAAAGTAACCAAGAAGGTTCTCAATCAAGTTTAGTTGGAGCCATGGGTATTGAAGCGGCATTTGATGATATATTATCGAGTGGGAAATCAAGCAAAAATTCAACTGACCTTCAATTGGCTAATGATATCTATTTAACTTTAGATAGTCGTATCCAAAATCAGACCGAGACTATTCTAGATAAGATTTTTAAGAAATATCAACCTGAGTCAATGGGGGCTTACTTGGTTGAATTAGAAACTGGTAAATTGTTAACCTCAGCTCAAAGACCTTCATTTAATCTAAATACCAGAGAAGGAATCGACTCTCTTTGGCAGAATTTGTTAGTTGAAACAGCTAACGAACCAGGATCAACTGTTAAGATTTTGACCATGGCTAAAGCAAAAGAAATGGGTGTTTATCAACCGAGAGAAACGTTCTTATCGGGTATGGTAAAAGTGTTTGATCGTGAAGTAAGAGACCATAACCAATTCGGTTGGGGACAAATTTCATTTGAAGATGGCTTCATTCGCTCTTCAAATGTGGCAATGGTCGAATTAGTGAATCGTATGGGAGACCAAGTTTGGACTGAAGAATTAAAAAAATTTGGTTTTGGCGTTAGCACAAATAGTAAACTAGCGAATGAAAATCCGGGTTCACTCGATTTCACTAACCCTACATCACGAATAATGTCTGGCTTTGGCCAAGCATTTTCAGCTACACCGATGCAACTTTTACAAGCTTATAGTGCGGTTGCTAACAAAGGGCAAATGATGAAAATTCAATATATTGATCATATTGATAAAAGCGGACAAAGCTATCAAAAACAAAACTTAGGGCAAGTTATTGAACCTGAAGTAACTTTCTATATTATTGACTTGATGACTAAAGCGGTTGAGGATCAAAATGGGACTTCAAGACCTTTTAAATCTGACATAGTCAGAGTGGCGGCAAAAACCGGAACGGCTCAAATTGCTAATGAAGAGGGAACAGGCTATCTAACGGGACAAAACGACTATTTTTATTCAGTCATCAGTTTCTTTCCTGCTGAAGAACCTAAATACATGTTATATTTATTTATTAAAAGGCCACAAAATGACTATGGTATTTATGGAACTCAGATGCTGTCCGAAGTTTTTCATCCAATGTTAGAGTCTATATTAATCAAGCAGTAGAGAGAAGGAAATGAAATGCGATTAAATAAACTAATATCAGTTTTAATTAACTACGAACTTTTAGGTGATTTAGATCTTAATAAAGAAATATACGATCTGACCAATGACAGTCGAAAGCTCACTGAAAATGCTGCCTTTATCGCTATAAAAGGTGAAAGGTTTGATGGCCATTCAGTAATTGATCAGCTGATGAAAGAAAACATTTCACTGATAGTAGCCGAAGAATTCTCTTCTAAACAAATAGAAAAGGCTTTGAATAAAAAAATAACGCTAGTCAAAGTCCCTTCAACTTATCGAGCGCAAGCAATATTATCTCATCAATTTTTCGGTCAACCATCTAGCCAGCTTCCTCTAGTAGCGGTTACTGGGACTAACGGAAAAACGACCACCACACATTTGATTTCTCAATTTTTAGAATTATTGAATCATAAGACAGGTGTGATAGGCACCCTGCATTACAAAATTGGCGAGCGTCTGCTTCCGGCTATTAATACAACGCCAGAAGCAGTTAGTTTACAAAAGTATTATAAGTCGATGGTCGAGGAGGGTTGCAGTGATATCATAATTGAGGCCTCTTCTCACGCTTTGTCCTTAGGCCGTCTTTGGTATACCGATGTGGACTGTGCAATTTTTACTAACCTAACTCGAGAACACTTGGATTTTCATAAAACTATGGACAATTATGCTTATGCTAAGAGTTTGCTCTTTGCACAATTGGGACAGAGTTTTCACCATCAAAAACCAAGACTAGCGATTATTAATCAAGATGATCCTTATGCAGATGTAATGAGTCGAGCTACTGGGGCGGTTGTAATTACTTATAGTATGAAAGATCCTCAGGCCACAGTTTATGTGGATGAGCTGACGACAGAAGCTTCAATACAAAAATTCAAGCTTCACTATCAAGCTAGAACTTATCCAGTTGCTTTATCGATGATTGGTGCTTATAATGTTATGAATTATTTAGCAGCCTTTTTGTGTCTGGTAGTTTATTATGGCTATTCAGCTGAACAAATAGTTGATTTGACACCTAGATTAAAAGGTATCACTGGAAGAATGCAAGTTATTGATAAGGGTCAAGATTATCGAGTGGTGATTGATTTTGCACATACACCAGATGCTTTAGAAAATGTCTTAAGTGAATTAAAAGAAACCTCAAACGGAAAATTAAGAGTAATGTTTGGGCATTCCGGAGGTAATAGAGATTCGGCTGCTCGACCTGATTTGGGCGATATTTTATTTAAGTGGGCGGATCATATTGTATTTACGGCAGATAATCCTCGAAATGAACCCATTAAAAAGATTGTTTCTGAAATGGTAAGAGATCATCAAGAAGTTCCTTATGATTTAATTGAAGATCGAAAAAAAGCCATTCATCATTTAGTAAATCATGCCGAAGCTAATGATACACTTCTTTTTGCTGGTAAGGGAGGAGAGGCTTATCAAGTAATTGGTGATGATTATATACCTTATGATGAGGTTGCGATTGTAGAAGAGGAGTTAGAAAACAAATGGAAAAGATGATGCAGTTATTAATGGCTTTTATTAGTTCAGGCCTCTTAACCCTGGCTTTAGTGCCCCTTTTTATCCGTTTATTCTTAAATAAGAAAATGGGACAAGCTATTCGGCAAGAAGGCCCTTCATGGCACCAAGTAAAAACAGGTACTCCCACTATGGGAGGAACGGTGTTTATTGCAGTATCTATAATGATTACTTTGATGTTTGGCTGGCTATTTAATCTACTAGATGCCAATCTCTTGATGATTGTGCTAACTTGGTTATTTTTTGGTGGCATTGGGTTTGCCGATGATTTTATATCTATTTTTACCGGTAAAAATGAAGGGCTAACTGCTAAACAAAAATTTCTATTACAGCTTTTATTTTCTGGTATCGTCGTTCTAGCGGGTTATGTTTTAGGTAAAAGATTTGTATTGCCTATTTTCTCTTTGGAAATTAACTATTTAATAGTTGTAATAGCTTTTGCCTTCTTTTGGATTACTGGTTTTTCCAATGCTGTTAACTTAACCGATGGATTAGACGGTTTAGCCACAGGGTTAAATATCATTGCCTATGGAGCCTACTTTATGTTGGCTATTCGCCTAGAGCAAGCATCCGTTGCTATGGCTTGCTTAATTGTTACAGCAAGCCTTTTATCTTTTTTAATATTTAATCGCAAACCTGCTCAAATTTTCATGGGGGATGTGGGTTCGCTAGCTTTAGGGGCAGGATTAGCAATTATTTCAATACTTTTAAACAACCCATGGTCCCTATTAATCATCGGCATGGTTTTTGTAATAGAAACTTTATCTGTTATCTTACAAGTTGCTTCTTTCAAGACCAGAGGAAAGCGGATCTTTAAGATGTCACCCATTCACCATCACTTTGAAATGATTGGCTGGTCTGAAGAGCTAGTCGTGCTTGTTTTTTGGACAGTAGGATTACTTGCTAGCTTACTCTATTTCATTTTATAATAGGCATAATAAGCGAGAAAGTGTGAAAACAAATGACAAATAAATACGCTGGCCAACATATTCTAGTTATGGGTTATGCCCTAACTGGCAAGAGTGTTGTGAATTACTTACAAAAAGAAAACGCAAAAATTACGCTCAATGACCGAGGGGACCTTTCTCAGGACCCGTCGGTTAATTTGCTATTAAAGTCAGGAGTTAGAGTAGTGGATAAGGGACACCCGCTCGAAATATTAGAAGGAATTGACTTTATCGTTAAGACACCTGGGATACCTTATTCATTAGAGCTTATTCAAGAAGCTGAGCATCGTGGGATACCTATTTATACGGATGTTGAGCTAGCATATCGTGAAAGTCTAGCGCCTATTATCGGCATTACAGGCTCTAATGGAAAAACAACCACGACTCGCTTAGCCCACCATCTTCTAGAAGGTTCATGGAAAGGTAAAGTTGAATTAGCAGGAAACGTGGGCGTACCGTCAATTGAAGTGGCTCAAGAAGTAAATGAAACGGACTTAATCGTAATGGAACTATCTTCTTTCCAATTAATGGGTATCCATTCATTTCATCCACATATTGCGGTTTTTACCAATATTCATTCAGCACATTTAGATTACCACGGAACCAGGCAAGACTATATTGCAGCAAAATTAAAACTGATTCAGCAAATGACCGAGAGAGATTATTTAATTTATAATGCCGATCAAGCTGAACTTGAAGAATGGTTGAAGCATTCTCCAGCGATAAAGGTTCCGTTTTCTCGTCACAAACAAGTAAAAGCGGGTGCCTATATTAAAAATCATTCTTTTTATTTTCGAGGTCAAGAAGTCGCTTTAATCGAGCAGTTTAATCTGCCTGGCCAGCATAATTTAGAAAACGCGCTAGCCGCAATTGCTATTGCAAAAATTCAAGGGGTAGATAATACAGCTATTCAAGAAAAATTAGCAAACTTTACTGGTATTCGTCATCGTATCCAAGCTCTGGGTACAATCAAGGGGATTGAATTTTATAATGACTCCAAAGCAACCAATACGGCTGCAACCATTACAGCCCTTAAAAGTTTTGACCAAGACATCATTTATATTGGTGGGGGTCTAGATCGTGGAAATGATTTTCAGGACTTAATACCTTATTTAAACAAAGTGAAAGCAGCCTTTTTATACGGTGAATCGAGAGAAAAAATGGCAAAAGATTTTAGACAAGCTAAAATCGAAACAATCAATTTATTTGAAAATTTAGACCAAGCGAGTCAAGCAGCGTTTGCTTATGCTAAAGAAGGACAAATTGTTTTGTTTTCACCAGCATGTGCTTCTTGGGATCAATTTAAGAATTATGAAATTAGAGGTGATCGGTTTATCGAGCAGGTCGAGTCTTTTAAAAGTGCATCAAAATAAAGGAGAAAGAAATGAATAAAGTGAAACGAATTGTTCTTTCGGGTGGTGGAACCGGAGGGCACATTTATCCAGCATTAGCTTTGTATCGAGTATTGAAAGAACGATCCGATGTGGAAGTGCTTTATATTGGAACACAAAGAGGATTGGAGTCGAAAATTGTTCCTCGAGCGGGAATACCTTTTAAAGCAGTCGAAATTACAGGTTTAAAAAGGTCAATTAGTATAGATAATTTAAAATTAATCTTTAAAATGTTTCATTCTACTCATAAGGCAAAGCAAATGATCCGTGATTTCCAACCGGACATTGTACTTGGAACAGGTGGGTATGTGTGTGGACCTGTTTTATTAGCTGCCAGTATGCTTAAAGTTCCGACTATTATTCATGAGCAAAATTCAGTAGCAGGAATTACGAATAAATTTTTAGCTCGTTTTGTTAATAAAATTGCTGTTTGTTTTGAAGAAGCGAGCCATCAATTTGGCAAAAACCAAAATAAAGTAGTTTTAACAGGAAACCCTAGAGGGCAAGAAGTGATATCGACACCGGCAATGCCTCACTGTTTGTCTGAACAATTTGAGTTAAAAGATAATCAACCGACAGTCTTAATTTTTGGAGGCTCTCGTGGAGCACCAGCTATTAATCAAGCAGGAATTGAGTCGCTGGATAAATGGTTAAGCGCTAATTATCAAGTGATTATTGCAACGGGACAAAATCACTTCCAAGAACTGAATGAAGAGATGGTTGAAGAAATTAATCAGAGTAATAATGTTCGAATCGTTCCATATATCGATAATATGCCAAGTGTTTTTCAAGCTATTAATTTGGTTGTTTGTCGAGCTGGAGCAACAACTTTAACTGAGTTAACAGCTCTTGGCTTGCCAAGTATTTTAATACCTAGTCCCTATGTAACAGATAATCACCAAGAACATAATGCCTTATCTTTAGTAAATAACAAGGCGGCTGTTATGATAAAGGAGTCAAAGCTTAGTGGACAGTCTTTATATCAAGAAGTTAGCCAATTAATGGTGGCCCCTGAAGATTTAAAAGTAATGGGTCAGGCGGCTAAAAGCATGGGAATTACGGATGCAAGTGATCGAATCATTCAAATGATGAACGAGATGGTATAACTATTTTAAAAGAGAGGAGGAATAGGGATGGTTAATTACCGGTTACCAGATAAGAACCAGAATCGGCAGAATAAAAGGACAATTTCAGAAAGAAATAATCAGCCAGTAACAGCCCCTATGGGGAATTATCGTTTGGATTCTCAAGGTAAACCTATTCTTCCGACTTCTTTTGAACATTCGTTTAATCAAGAGCGTTTAAATCGATCCAATATATATTCCTTAAATGATTATCGAGATAGTCAACAGCTTGATTATTACAATAGCTCGATGAATGAGCCTTATTATCGAGTAAGGTCTTCACAAAATTATCGTATAGACGCTAATTCTCAAGAGTCATTTGTTTTTAAAAATAGACAAGATGGTCAAAGAATAACCCCTCATAATCCCACTCCTAGTTATTGGTTAGATAGATTACCAAGTAAAGAAGTATTGTTAAAAGGGTTTCCTAAAGGAAAGAGAAAAATTTTTATTCTCTATTTAATTATTTACAGTTTAATGGTTTGGTCTGGATGGCAAATATTACCTTATGATAATGTTAATACACTAAGTGTTTCGGGCAATCAAATCCTTCAGAGTGAGTCAATTCTCAATGGAGTTAAGATTCATTCGATGGATAAGGCAAAAGATATTTTAAAATGGCGCAAAGAAATTGAAGACCATATACTCACTAACAATCCTTTATTGGAGGATGTTCGTATTCAGCGCGACGATTGGAAGGCAATAAACATTATTGTTAAAGAACAAAAAATTGTTGGTATTTACTCTAGCAATGGTAAAAATTATGCGCTGATGAGTAAAGGTTATACTTCAGATGAAGCTGTTATTCAAAATCAATTAATTGCTGAACAAATGGCTCAACTTCCTCTAATTGAAGGGGAGTTTTCAGAAACAGCACTTAAACAACTTGCTATTGCTTTAGATCAGTTCGACACAAGCATTTTAGAAAGGGTTGAGAAAATAACACCTTCTTCCAAACCAGGTAAAGAGGGATATATCGAAATCAAGATGAAGGATGGTAATCTCATAAAAGCAGTGAGTTCAACAGTAGTGGAAAAAATAAATTATTATCCTAAAATGTTAGAACAACTCAACAATCGTAAAGGAATTATTGATCTTGAAGTGGGAGCTTATTTTACGCCTATGGCAAATGAAACTAATTCAGTCAAGCTTAATAATAATTAAGATAAGTATGATTACGAATTGATAACAAGGACTTCTTTTAATTTCATTGGCTTTATGGGTGTGTTAATATAAAAGTACTATAATGTGATAAAAACTCATGTTTTGTGCAAATGAAGGGGGTTCATCACCTGGATGAGAAATCAAGAGATAATTGTTAGTTTAGATATCGGAACAACATCGATTAAAGTTGTTGTTGCTGAGTATATGAACGGACATGTAAATATAATTGGTGTAGGTAATGAAAAATCACGTGGCTTAAGTCGTGGAGTTATTGTCGATATCGATGAGACAGTTCTTTCGATTCAAAAAGCTATTGAGCAAGCAGAGCGTAAAGCCAATGTTAAAATTAATGAAGTGGTCGTTGGGGTGCCTAGTAACAAGTTAGCTATTGATGACTGTCATGGCATGATAGCTGTAGCAAGTGAGAACCGCGAAATAACCTCGCGCGATGTAGATAATGTTATTTCGGCAGCAAAAGTACGTTCTGTTCCACCTGAGCGAGAAGTAATTGCCATTCTACCAGAAGAGTTCATTGTTGATGGTTTCAATGGTATTCGTGATCCTCGCGGAATGATTGGCGTTCGTTTAGAACTTTATGCCCGGTTAATGACAGGGCCACGTACCATTATTCATAATATTAGACGGTGTGTTGAAAAAGCAGGTCTTTCAATTTCTGAGTTTGTTATTCAGCCGCAAGCAATTGCAACCACCGCTTTAAATCAAGATGAGCGAGAATTTGGTACAGTGATTATTGATATGGGGGGCGGCCAAACCTCAGCTTCAATTATTTACGATAATCAATTGAAATATTCCTTTGTAGATCAAGAAGGCGGAGACTATGTCACTAAGGACATATCGGTTATTTTAAATACTTCACTAGATTCTGCTGAACGCATAAAACGTGAATACGGCTATGCCATTTCTAGTCAAACTTCACCAGAAGAGTATTTCCCGGTTGAAACAGTCGGCCGTAAAGAACCTGTTCGTGTAGACGAGCGCTATTTATCTGAAATTATTGAAGCTCGCTTAGTTCAAATTTTTGAAACTATTCATGAGGATCTTGAAGCTGTTGATGCTTTGGATTTACCGGGAGGCTTTGTCTTAACTGGGGGCGCTTCTTCTTTACCAGGCGTATTAGAATTGGCCAAAAAGTACTTTGGGCCACAAGTTCGTGTATATATCCCAGAACAAATGGGACTGCGCAACCCTGTCTATACGACCAGTATGGGGATGGTTGAATATGTGTCAAAATTAGATGAAGTGCATCAAATCGCTCAGGCAACTTTCCGAGCACAAAGGGTTCAGCACGCTGCAGCTAGGGATGCTGGTCCACTAATTTCCAATCCGTATGACGGGGGCCAAGGTCGTCCTTATGGTGAGTCAGATAACTCATATTATCAAGCTCGTAATGGCGGCGGACAACGAGGAGGGCTTCAAGGAGGATTTAGTAATCAAAGTCAAGCTCGACAAAAACCTAAAAGTCCTTCATTATCGCAACCCCATCCTAATGGTCAAGCTTTTTCAAATAATTCCAGTCACTCAGATTATTATGCCTACAACGATAGCCAAGCGCAATCTTATAATAATTATCCATCAGATGACCAATATTCTGAAGAAGAATGGATGGATGCTTCGACTAAAAACCCATCAACTAACGAAGGTGGTTTTGTAAATAAATTAAGAGCATATTTTCAAACGTTTTTTGACTAATTAAGACAGCACAAGAGGAGGAATTTATTAATGGAATTATCATTTGATCCAACGGTTAATCCTGAAGGAGCAGTTATCAAAGTTATTGGTGTAGGGGGAGCGGGTGGCAATGCTGTCAACCGAATGATTTCCGAAGATGTTCAAGGAGTTGAATTCATCGTCGCTAACACTGACACACAGGCTTTAAAAAGTTCTCAAGCAGAAACTAAAATTCAATTAGGTCCAAAAGTTACTAAAGGCTTAGGAGCTGGCTCGATTCCTGAAATAGGATTAAGAGCTGCTGAAGAATCAGAAGAGCAATTACGACAAGTCCTTGAAGGGTCAGACCTTGTTTTTGTCACTGCTGGAATGGGTGGAGGAACTGGAACGGGTGCTGCGCCTGTTGTCGCTCGTATTGCAAAAGAATTAGGTGCTTTGACAGTTGGAGTCGTAACCCGTCCTTTCACTTTTGAAGGTCCAAAACGCGGTCGCTTTGCTGCTGAAGGATTACAAAACCTCAAGGAAGCTGTTGACACTTTAGTAGTCATCTCAAACAATCGATTGCTAGAAGTGGTAGATCGAAAAACACCAATGATGGAGGCTTTCTCTGAAGCAGATAATGTTTTACGCCAAGGTGTTCAGGGGATTTCTGATTTGATTGTCGCTCCTGGTTTTATTAACTTGGACTTTGCAGACGTGAAAACCGTTATGAAGGATCAAGGAACAGCTTTAATGGGAATTGGTACAGCTGCCGGGGAAAACCGCACAGCAGAAGCGACTAAGAAAGCTATTTCTTCTCCATTATTAGAAGTTTCAATTGATGGAGCTCAACAAATTCTACTGAATGTAACAGGTGGACCGGACTTAAGCTTATTTGAAGCACAAGATGCAAGTGATATTATTTCTTCTGCTTCTAGCGAAGATGTCAATATTATCTTTGGTACTTCAATTAATGAGAGCTTAGGTGATGAGGTGGTTGTTACTGTAATTGCTACCGGAATTGATGCTGAAAAGAATACCATCAATAAACAACAAGCAATGCGTCAAAACCGTCCGAATTTCTCTCATAACAACACTTTCTCGACAAACGAAAGTACCCCATCTGCATCAAGTTCCCCATCGATGAATTCATCTGACCGCTCAATCAACTTAAAACAAGCAAATCAAAAAGAGACTGAACGTGATTTATTCAGTGATTGGGATATTAAACGCGAACAAATTACCCGTGATGTGGCAGATATTGAACCTAAGGAAAAAAAGGTTGAAAGAACCTTTGAAAGATCGGAATCAGAAAGTAAGGTACGTCAAGCGGAATCTGACGAGCAAGACGAATTAGAAACACCTCCTTTCTTCCGTAAAAGAAATCGTCATTAATTTTCTTAGAGGAAGCAGCAGTGTTTCCTCTTTTCACCAATTTTTAGCAATAAAGTCGGAGGTATTATGAATATAAATGCAATTATCCAATTTGTGTCTACAATTTTTCGTGTCTATCAATGGGTCTTGATACTCTATGCCTTACTCTCCTGGTTACCTGGAGCAAGAGAAAGTTCGATTGGACGAATGATTGATCGTCTGGCAAGTCCATATCTCGATATTTTTGATCGCTATATTCCACCCATTGGTCCTATTTCAATCAATGTGATCATCGCTCTCTTCACATTGACTTTTATTGAGCAGGGCGTCATTTGGCTGATTATTACCATTTTAGGCTAGTAAATGAAAGAGTCTATTTATCAGCATTATCGTAAGGAAGAAATTCCTTTTGTAGACCAAGTTTATGATTGGATCGATCAAGTTGACCGTCTTTATACTCCCGTCTTAACATCTTTTTTAACGCCGAGAGAAGCAACTATTCTAAAAAATATTGTTAACGGCCGTGATGAGATGAATTATCATTTAGATGGAGGATATGAAGATAGTGAGCGTAAGAGAGCCTTAATCTATCCTAACTACTATCTATTGGATTTAGCAGA
Source organism: Facklamia sp. P13064 (assembly GCF_050409425.1). Lineage (NCBI taxonomy): Bacteria > Bacillati > Bacillota > Bacilli > Lactobacillales > Aerococcaceae > Facklamia > Facklamia sp. P13064. The sequence continues at coordinate 39,892 of NZ_JBNUPM010000009.1, forward strand.
TTTAGAATTAGGATTCTTGGAAATTACTTACCCTATTAAATTTGCTGAACTGTCTCATGGTAAAATACTTGGAACCATTCTCTCAACAGGGATTGAGCGGGGAAGAATAGGAGATATTATCACTGATAGTCAGGCATGGCAGCTAGTAGTTGATTTAAAAATGCAAACTTATTTAATGGATGAAGTAAAAAAGATAGCCAATGTAGGAGTCCATTTGAATCCCATAAAACGAGGGAACCTTTTGCAATCGATTGATGAATGGGAAGAAGCAACAGTCATTGTATCTTCTCTGAGATTAGATAGTTTAATATCTAAGGTATATAATATTTCGCGCCAAAGAGCCAAGGATGCAGTTAAAGCAGGACAAGTTAAAATTAATTTTACTGAGATAGATCGAAGTGATACTTTGGTTGGTATTTCTGATATTGTTTCACTCAGGCATTTTGGGCGCTTTCGTATTCAGTCAGTAGATGGTAAAACGAAAAAAGATAATTTTAGACTATCCATTGATTTGTTAAAAGTATCGTAAAATTTATAAAAAAGGAAGGATCTTTATGACAATTACACCAAATGATATTTTAGAAAAAGAATTTAATAATAAGTTCCGTGGCTATGATCCAGAACAAGTAAATGATTTTTTAGATATTGTGCGCGTAGAGTTAGAGAAAAAACTAGAAGAAAATCACAATTTAACGCGTGATTTAGCAGAAGCTAAAGATAAAATTGACTATTTTTCACAATTACAAGAATCTTTAAATTCTTCAATTATTATTGCACAAGAAGCAGCAGAACGTCTAAAACAAAATGCTCGTAAGGAAGCAGAATTAATTCTCTATGAAGCTGAAAGTGAAGCAGGACGAGTAATTGATGAAGCGAATGCGCAATCAAATGAAATTTTTGAAGAGGCAGAGAGGTTGAGAAGTGTAACGAAAAAATATCGTCAAGAATTACGTCGTTTAATTGAAAATCAATTATCCATTGTAAATAACACTTCATTTGAAGATTTGTTTGATGGTACAGCTTTAACACCTGCTCAGACACGTGAACAAAGATCAGTAACGAGTAATCGTCTGGAAGATTTAGAACAAAATGCTAAGCTTGAAGCCATAGATAGTGAAGAAAATGAAGATTTATCTATGACGCAAGTTTTTGATTTGAATGACTTAAGGGAAATTCATGTGGATGAAAAAGATGAAGATTCTTCTGAGTCTATGAAAACTATGCCTTTAAGTCGTGAAGAATTAGAGGCTTTTGAACGAAATCATTCATCAGATAGAGACTCTGATGAAGCAGAAAAATCTGATGAAGCCTTACATGGTGAAACAATTCGTATTGACCTTCCAACAGAAGACTAATATAATTAAGAAAATTATTGGTAAAAGCTGAGATAGAAACAAGAAGATGGATATAATACATTAGCGACTTGAGGATGGTGCAAGCTCAAGAGTCCCTGTATCTTTCTTTATCATTCTATTCAATGACTAGTGAGCCAAAGTTGACTAGCTAGATCCGCTTCAAAAGCGTTATCATGAAGAGTGAATAGTTTAACTATTAAATTGGGTGGTACCGCGTATTTGACGTCCCTTCTTAGGAAGGGGCTTTTTTTATAGAGAGGAGAAAACTAATGAAATTAAAAGATACTTTGCACCTTGGAAAAACATCCTTTGATATGCGAGCGAATCTTCCTGTTAAAGAGGTAAGCTTACAAAAAGAATGGCAAGAAGCTGATGTTTATCACAAAATGTTAGAAAAAAATATGGATTCAGAACCATGGATTCTACACGATGGTCCGCCATATGCCAATGGTCGCGTACATATGGGACATGCTTTCAATAAAGTTTCAAAAGACTTTATTACACGTTTTCGTTCAATGACAGGCCATTATTCTCCATATGTCCCTGGTTGGGATACTCATGGTTTACCAATTGAGTCAGCCTTACAGAAGAATGAAGGTGTGAATCGTAAAGAACACTCAACAGCAGAATTTCGTAAACTTTGCGAAGCCTATGCTTTAAAACAAGTTGAAGGTCAAAAAGAAAGCTTTATGCGCTTGGGAGTTAATGGAGATTGGGAAAACCCATACTTAACTTTGCAACCTAAATATGAAGCACAGCAATTACGTATTTTTGGACAAATGGCTGATAAAGGCTATATCTATAAAGGTGCGAAGCCGGTATACTGGTCCTGGTCGTCAGAATCTTCATTAGCTGAAGCTGAAGTTGAATATCAAGACGTAAGCTCACCTTCAATTTATGTAGCTTTCAAAGTGAAAGACGGTGGTGGCATCCTTCCTCAAGAAGCAGAATTTATTATTTGGACGACTACACCATGGACATTACCTGCTAACCTAGGGATTTCTGTTTTAGGACAGGCTAATTATGTGCAAGTCGCAGTTGGCGACCGTCACTTTATTGTCGCTGAAGATTTATTAGAAGTAGTAGCATCGACGCTTGAATGGGAAAATTATCCAGTCGAAGCACATTATAAGGGGCAAGATTTTGACCGTTTGACTGCTCAACACCCATTCTATGACCGTGAATCCTTACTAATGGTAGGCGATCATGTTACTTTAGAAACAGGTACGGGATTAGTTCATACGGCTCCTGGTCACGGTGAAGATGACTATTGGATTGGTTTAGAGTATGGTTTGGATATTTTGTCGCCAGTAGATGGCAGAGGACATTTTACAAAAGAAGCGCCTGGTTTGGAAGGTGTCTTTTATTTGAAAGGTCAAAAGCAAATTGTTAAGACCTTAAAAGAAAATGGTAGCCTCTTGCATTATTCAGAATTTGTTCACTCTTATCCGCACGATTGGCGAACTAAAAAGCCGGTTATCTACCGTGCAACGCCTCAATGGTTTGCTTCGATTGATAAATTCCGTGAAGAACTGCTTGATAATGTTGAAAATGCAGTCACTTGGCACCATCCATCGGGTAAACGTCGTATTTATAATATGATTCGTGACCGTGGCGACTGGGTAATTTCTCGTCAACGTGTTTGGGGAGTGCCTTTACCAATTTTCTACGCAGAAAACGGAGAAGCTATTTTAGAATTAGATATTGTCAATCATGTAGCCGATTTAGTAGAAGAACATGGAACGAACATTTGGTTTGAGTGGGAGGCAAAAGACCTTTTACCAGAAGGCTTCCAACATCCTGCTTCGCCAAATGGTCAATTTACAAAAGAAATGGATATTATGGATGTATGGTTCGATTCGGGTACATCGTATGCTGGCGTTTTACAAGCGCGAGAAGATTTAAACTTCCCAGCTGATTTATACCTTGAAGGTTCTGACCAATATCGTGGTTGGTTTAACTCATCGTTCACTACCTCTGTGGCTGTCAATGGTTTCCCACCATACAAGGCGGTTCTTTCACAAGGTTTTGTAAATGACGGTAAGGGTCAAAAGATGTCTAAGTCTTTAGGAAATGTTATTGATCCAGTTGAAGTAATGAATGATTTAGGAGCAGATATTATTCGTTTGTGGGTCGCTTCTGTGGACTATGAAGCTGATGTACGTGTCTCTAATGAAATCCTCAAACAAGTCTCTGAATCCTATCGTAAGATTCGTAACACGCTTCGTTTTATGTTAGGTCTTGTGAATGATTATCATCCAGCTGAAAATGCCGTTCCTAAGGAAGAACTCACCAATCTCGATCAATATATGAATGCTAACTTTAACTTGTTTAAAGCGGATATCTTAGAAGCTTATGACAAGTATAGGTTCCCAGAACTTTATAAGCGCACTATGAACTTTATTTCTTCTGATCTTTCAGCTTTCTATTTAAATGTGGCTAAAGATATTGTATATATTGAAGCTAAAGATAGCCATGCGCGTCGTTCTATGCAAACAGTGATTTATCAAATAGTTCATGATATGTTAATTTTATTGACACCATTAATTGTACATACAGCTGAAGAAGCATGGAAAGATTTACCAGCGGTAGATGGTTTTATTCAATTAGCTGAAATGCCTAAGGCAGAACAGCTTGAGCAAGCTAGAGAGATTGTTGCTAAATGGGATGTCTTTTTTAAATTACAAACAGGAGTAAACAAGGCTCTCGAAGAAGCTAAGAATCAGCCAGAACAGGCAATTAAGAAATCCTTTGAGGCAGCCGTTTCACTATATATTAATGAAGAAGATCAAAAAGCCTTCGATTTACTAAGTGATCAGCCTGCACAATTATTTACTGTATCACAATTAAACGTTCAATCCATTAATCAAGCACCACAAGATGCACATTCGTTTGAAGATTATGCCGTGAAAGTTGATTTTGCAAAAGGAGATGTTTGTGATCGTTGTCGTGCAGTAAGACCAGAAGTCGGCACAATTGAAGGAGCAGAAGAACTTTGTCATCGCTGCCATGAAATTGTGAAAGCGGACTATCCTGAATATTTTGAGAATAAGGAATAACTTTATAAAAAAAAGACAGGGCCAAAGCCCTAAAAAACAGTGGCGAATTGATATGAGATTCGCCACTGTTTTTGTCGTTTAATAAATAAAAATAGTGAATAACAAGCCCTAAAAGCTGGGGAAATTCCTAGATAATGGGCTGATTTTTGTCGTATTTAGGACTTTTTACCTAGTTTCTTTTAATACTCCTAAAGAGTGTTTAAAGTAAAAATTAAAAATCATCAAAATAATTATCTTGTGACGTTTTAGGATTCATAGCTTGTTGTTTTTGTTCATTTGAAATAGCTAATAACCGTTCTTGCAGTTGACTTTCCATTGATTCTAATTCTATTTGAGCGGCTTGTCTTTGCTGTCGTCCTTCAGCTTGAATTTGTAATGTTGTTTCAATCGTTTCGATCAAATCAGCCTGCGTTTTTTGTAAGGTTTCGATATCGATAATACCTCTTTCAGTTTCTCTAGCTGTATCAATGGCCGATTGTTTCAGCATAGCGGAATTGCGACGTAACAAATCATTGGTTGTTTCTGAGACCATTCTTTGAGAAGTGGCAGCGTCTTGCTGTCTCAAAAGTGCAAGGGCAATGGTAATTTGATTTTCCCAAAGAGGAATAGAGGTATGAACAGAGGCTTGAATTTTTTCAGCCAAGGCTTGGTTAGTATTTTGAATCATCCGAATTTGTGGAGCTTGCTGGATAGTCATTTGACGGGTAAGTCTTAGATCATGGGTGCGTTTGTCTAAACGATCTAAAAATTGGTTAAGGTCATGGACTTCCTGCACATCCATTTGGCTATTGCTTTCTTGAGCTTTTTTAATAGCTTGAGGAATCGTTTTGGATTGTAATTCTTCAATTTTAACTTCACCCGCTGCAATATAGACATTTAAAGCCTCAAAGTAGTCTTTGTTCTTTTGATAGAGTGTTTCTAACATCATATTGTCATTGAGTAATTCGTTTTTTTCTCTTTCTAAACGAATAACGACTTTGTCTAATTGATTACCGATTTTTTGATATTTCATTTGGGTATCAGAGATGGAGGTACGGACTTGGCCAAAAACTTTTTGAAAAAGATTAGGTCGACTGGTTAACTCCTTAGGATTCGACTGTTGTAAGGTACTCATTAAATCCGTTAAAACATCACCGACTTCACCCGTATCTTTAAGTTGGACATTATGTAGCATTGAATGGGAGAATTCTGACAAACGCTTTTGTGCTTTAGCCCCATAGGTGATAACAGCAGAAAGGTTTTTCTCGTCAATCTGCTGGGCGAGTTTACGTGCTTGAGCTTGACGATTTTTACTCAAGCGGTCAATTGTTTTCTCATTGGTAACTTTTTTCTGTGAAAGAATTGAAGCTTTTGATAATTCGCTTTGCAAAGATTGAATGGGTTCAATCCGATCTTCTTCTTGGTCAAAGGGATCCGTCAGAAGATCATCAATTTCATCAAAAGAAGTGGCTTGAGTTAAATCCTGATTATTTGAGTTTAGTTCATTCATCGCTTTATTCTCCTTCATTATCTAGTTCTTTAAGCTCTTCAAAAGGGTCATCCATATCAAAATTATCCATTTTAGATTTTTTTGAATTTTGGCTGAATCGATTTGTTTGATTATTAGATTCATTATGTAACATTCGGTCGGCTAGTTTCAAGCCATCTTCCAATTCTTGATAGGTTTCGGAGTGAAATTTCAAATAATCCTCAACAATTTCTTGACTCAACTGATCGATTGTTTGGGCACTTTTTTCTAAAATTAAATAGCTTTGCTTATTTTTTGCCACATGTGAATTAATTTCATTATATTTTTCTAATAGATCGTCTAACTGTGGAAGATAATTGATGAGGAAATCAGAAGCATCCAGTCGACGATTGGGCTCTTCAACGATATCTTTAAAGTAATTCTTTGAAACTTTGACGATATTGTGTCGGATTTCAATGGCGCGCATTTTAGCCGTTTTTTGAAAGTTGGCTTCAATATTAATAATCTGTTTACGCGAATCAGCCATTTGACTTCTGAAAGCTTCAATTTCTTGTTTACTTAAGCCTGCTGCTTGATAATGCTCTAGCATGTTGCGACTAGGCTTTTTGTGAGTAGGATGGAAAAATGACTTCCTGTGGGTTTTAAATGTATTCGGTTTTGTTATAAGCGCTAAAAAAGCAACCCCAGCTGAACAAAATAGAATAGCAATGCTTAGATAATATAAGCTAATGGCAGAAGCAGTAAAATAACTCTCTAAACCAATATAGCCATAAGATTGGGATTGACTACTAGCAATAGCCAGACCCACTAATAAGGTGAGGACTTGACCAACATAATAGAAAAACCAAATCCATGCCGCAGAATTTATTTTACGAATAAAGTAAAAGAGAAAGGCTAAGAGAAGCCATCCGGCAACAATAGCTAAAGTGGAATAGACGAGGGCCATTATATAGTAGCTATTATAAAAAATGAATGTTAAAACATGCTCCATCACAATTAAAGTAAGTAAGGCAAGGATATTTTTCTTCAAAGTAACCGTCCAAATATCAGATAAATGATTTCCTTTTTTAACAAAAAGATTGAATTTGCGAACAATATTTAGCAGAGGGCCTGCTAATAAGAATATAAAAATTATATTGATTAAAGCTAACATGATTGCAACCTCCCTTTTCTTAATTTTAGAATACCATAACTAGAAAAAAGTCTTATCGGACTTGAGGCCTATTCTTAAACTTAACCATTGAAAAGACTTGAAAGAAAGAATAGTAGTCGCTAAACTGAGTAGGAATTAATAGCTAAGGAAATAGTTTTAAGAGGTGAAAATTATGAAAGATAAGGCAGAGACAATTTCATTTATCAAAAATAATGAAACACTATCTGTTAACCAAATCTACGATGGGGCCATTTTACAACTCTATCAAAATGAAGTACGTCTACCCAACGGTCAAACGGCAAAACGTGAGTTGATTCATCACCTGCCAGCAGTGGGTATATTAGCTGAAACAAAAAATAATGAAGTTGTCCTGGTTAAACAGTATCGTCCGGCTATTGCTGATGAAATTTACGAAATCCCAGCTGGAATTATCGATCAAGTAGAAGGTCAACTCGAAGAGCCTCTTATAGCCGCCAAACGTGAGTTAAATGAAGAAACGGGTTACGCTTCAGCAGAGTGGATATTTAATTCTAAATTTTATATTTCACCGGGTTATATTGATGAGGCCATATACCTTTTCTTTGCTAAATCCATTGAAGAGGCAAAAGAAAAGCTAGATCAAGATGAAAATGAAGAAGTTTCGCATTACTTATTTACGGCCCAACAAGTGAGGGAAATGATTAATAATGGTGAAATCATTGATTTAAAAACTTTATATGCTTTAAGCATTTGGTTAAATAGTTTGGAGGTTTAGTTATGGGACTATTTTCAAGCAAAAAGAAAAAACACGACGATTATCAAGCTTATTTAAATTATGAGCAAGAAGGAAATGATCGTTTAAATCATCAGCCTTCTTCAAACAATCAAGTGGATTCCTTTGATCGGTCGATCTATTCAGAAGATAGTGAGCTCTACCACGAATTTGTTAATCGGGCAGAAGCGATGGATGATTCACAACCTTATCCAAATTATTATGAGGAAGTGACTTCACAATTTGATAGTCAGAATGACTTTGACATGACTAATGAGATGGATGCAGAAGGAGATGGAGTATACAAAGCTTTTAATGAGCAATCAGTTGATAAAGACCAAGCAAGTTCACTCGAGGATTATCACCATCAATCAATGGGGGAAGATAATAGTTCTATTAGAAAAAGAGCTAAATATTCAGCTAAAATTGACCGTTTTTTAAATAATGGCATTATCATAGTAGGTGTTCTATTAGTCTTAGTTTTGTTAATCGCTTTTTTGGCATAGGAGGGGTGGTTAGATGAAGAAAATTGGAATTATTGGTGCAATGGAAGAAGAAATTCGTCTCTTAAAAAATGAACTATCAAATTTAGAAGTTCATAATTACTATGGCTTTGAGTTTTATCAAGGAAGATTGAGTGGTAAAGAAGTTGTCCTAGTTCAATCAGGAATTGGAAAAGTTAATGCTAGCCTTTCAACTGTTTTAATGGTTGATCATTTTGAGGTGGATTTAATTATAAACACTGGAAGTGCCGGAGGTCTGTCACCAGACTTATCAGTGGGTGACTTGGTGATTGCTGATGGTTTAATCCACCACGATGTAAACCTTTTAGTCTTTGGATACGACCAAGGTCAAATGGCTGGCATGCCGACAATATATCAACCAGATGAAGATATCAGTCAATTGGCCTATCGATTGGCTAAAGAGAAAGGACAAACCGCAATTAGAGGACTGATTGCTTCAGGAGATCAATTCATTAGTGACAGTCAACAAGTAAACAATATTCGTCAAGTTTTTCCTAACGTAAAAGCAGTTGAGATGGAATCAGCGGCTATCGCACAAGCTGCTTATATTCTAAAAACACCATTTATTATCATTCGTTCAATCTCCGATAAAGCAGATGAAGAAGCTGGAATAAGTTTTGATGAATTTATTATATTGGCCGGACGCAAATCAGCTGAGATGGTAATCGATTTACTGAGTAAAATTGATTAAAAAAACTTGCTAATCTTTTATTAATCGGTATAATAAAAAGAGTGTAAAATAATGCAGCATAGAAAAAGAAAGCGCGTCAACAGTTAGTAACGTCAACGTTAATGAGTAACCACGGCTGCACAAGGTGAAAAACTAACTGCACGCATTCGATTTTCTAACCACTTATTTTACTCCAATACATATTTTATGGAGGAATTTTAATGTCACGTTATACAGGACCCTCATGGAAACAATCTCGTCGTTTAGGAATTTCATTAACTGAAACTGGTAAGGAGTTATCAAAACGTCCGTTCCCACCAGGACAACACGGTAATCAACGTAAAAAATTATCAGAATATGCTTTACAAAAAAATGAAAAGCAAAAATTACGCTTTATGTATGGATTAAATGAACGTCAATTCCGCACTTTATTTAATCGCGCTGGCAAAATCTCCGAAGGTAAACATGGTGAAAACTTCATGGTTATGTTAGAGCGTCGTTTAGATAACTTAGTTTATCGATTGGGTTTAGCTACTACTCGTCGTCAAGCACGTCAACTAGTAAACCACGGCCATATTACTGTTGATGGCAAGCGTGTAGATATCCCGTCATATATTGTTGAACCAGGACAAGTAATTAGTGTTCGTGAACGCTCACGTAATTTAGCTATCATCAAGGAAGCATTAGAAACAACAGTTACTCGTTTAGAGTTTGTGAACTTTGATGCAGATAAATTAGAAGGTAGCTTAGTTCGTTTACCATTACGTAGCGAATTAAATGCTGAAATTGATGAAGCCCTAGTCGTAGAATACTACAATAAATTAGGCTAAATCTTAAAGAGATTGTTACATAAGATTGGGAGCTTTCCCAATCTTATTTTTTTCCATTAGAGCCTAAGGAAGTTTTTTATTGAACAATGCCTTTAAAAGAAAGCCTTCAAATGTTATAATGTATGGTGATTATTTATGCAAAAGGCCAATAGGCAGGGGATTAGAAATAAGTAGAGGAGCGAAAAGGAATGAGTATTAAATTCACGGACATCCTGTTCTTGATCATTGTAGCAATACTCTTAATCTATGGATTAATTTATTATTTCCGTACACAGAGAAAGAAAGAAATTAAAGATTTGGAACAACGTAAAGATGAAATGATGTCTATTTCTGTTGCTGACCAGCTCTTTACTTTGAAGAATATGAATCTATCTGGTCAAACAAAAAGAAAATATGAAAGTTTAGTGGCTACTTGGCAAACCATTACCAACTTTCAATTTACTGAAATAGAAGCCGCTTTGGTAGGTTCTGAACAATTTGTAGAACAAATGAATCTAGTGAGAGCAAAAAACGCACTAAATCAAGCACGTGAAATTCTTGATGAAACAGAAATTCAAGTTCATCAATTGCACCAGGAATTAACAGAGTTATTGGCAACAGAGGATGAAAATCAAGAACGTTATGAAGCCTTACTTGAACGTTATCAAACTGCTCGCAAAAGTGTCATGAATCATTCTTTTGATTATGGGCCAGCGATTGAAACGCTTGAAAAAAACCTTCAATATTTAGAGTTGAACTTCACTAAATATAATGAACTAACTGCTAACGGTGATCATCTAGATGCTCAAGATATGCTAGATAACTTAGAGGCTGACTTATCGTCATTTGAAGAAATCTTACAAAAAATTCCAAGTATGTACGATAAGATTCAAAGTGAATATGAAGATTCACTTGAAGATATTAGAGATGGCTACGAAAAAATGGTGGCTAGTCGCTTTAACTTTGATAATATTAATGTTTTAGAAGAAATTGATAAAATTCAAGAGCAGTTAAACCAAGCCAAAAACGAGATTAAAAATGCTGATTTAGCTGACGCTAAAACCTTAATGGACAAAGCAGAGCGTGAAATTAATTCCTTATACGATCAGTTAGAATCAGAAATTATGGCTAAAGAATATGTGAATAGTCACCTTCATCAATTGAAGGGACGAATTGAAGCAGTAACTGAAAACAATCGTTATGCAGGAATAGAAGTCGATCGGATCTCTCAATCTTACATCTTACATAATAATGAATTAGACCAAGTCAATGACTTAACCGAAAGAATTCGCTTAGAGTATCAAAAATTCAAAGATATGGAAGTTGATATTGAACAAAATCATGCCGTATTTACTCAAATAGAAAGCAAAATGCGTAAAATCGAGCGTTCTATTGAAGAAATAGCAGATGAACAAAATCAGTTAGTAAAATCGATAGCTGGCTTAACCAGTCGAGAGAAAGAAGCTAAATCAAATCTTGATTTATATGAATTAGACCTTAGAAATATGAAGCGTAAGTTAGAAAAAAACCATTTGCCTGGCTTACATGATAGCTATTATGAATTGTTTTATAAGGTAACTGATCATATTGAGAACCTCTCTCAACAACTCAATCGTGTCCGAGTGGATATGAATCAAATTGATGAGATGGAAGGTAATTTAGAACAAGGTTTAGATGAATTGGAGGCAATGACTGAAGAAACCATCGATTCAGCCATGCTCACCGAATATATGATTCAACATTCCAATCGTTTTCGCTACGATTACCCAGAGGTAGACCAAGCAATTAAAGAAGCGCAATACTACTTCCACCAAGAATTCCGTTACCGTGAAGCTTTGGCAACCATTGAAAAAGTCCTTCGTCAAGTCGATCCAGATGCACCGACGCAAGTTCGAAGGATGTATCATCAAGAAAAACAAATCCGATTTTATTAAAAGTAAAGTCCGAATAGATTCCTTGGTTTTGGGATCTGTTCGGTTTTTTCTTGAGTCAATTGTCGTTACTAAATAGAAGTAAGAAAGGATTACAGATGTTATATTTTGATCATGCCGCAACCACTCCAGCTCGTGCTACTGTTTTAGACACCTACAATCAAGTAGCTCAAAAATATTTTGCTAACCCTTCAAGTGCCCACAAATTAGGTCAAGAGGCCAATAGTCTGTTGAATAATGCTCGCCAACAAATTGCAGACTTATTACTTTTTAAAAGCAATGAAATCTTTTGTACCTCATCAGGGACTGAATCTAACAATTGGACACTTCAAAGTCTATTATCAGCTCACGCTAAGCTTCATCCTAATAGGCGACAAATTATCCTATCAGCTATTGAGCACCCTTCTATTCGCTCGCAAATTGACCACTTAAAAACAAGAGGCTTTGAAGTAATCCTAGCACCGGTGGATCATAATGGTCAATTGGATTTAAACAGCTTTGAAAATCTACTGAGTGATCAAGTATTACTTGTTTCTACTATGTTAGTCAATAATGAGGTAGGATCTTTTTTACCAGTTGAACCATTGGCACAAAAATTAGAAAACTATCCACAAATCCTTTGGCATGTTGACGCTGTTCAAGCCATAACTTGTAGGATGAAAGCTATGCATCATAGTAGAATTGATTTATTAACTCTTTCTAGCCATAAATTTCACTCGGTAAGAGGGGTGGGTCTCTTAGCCATTCGCCAACGTGTTACGAAAGCACCTTTATTATTTGGAGGCGGTCAAGAGTTTGGTATGCGCTCTTCTACTGAAAACCTACCAGCGATTGTAGCAACGGCCAAAGCTTTAAGATTAGCTTGGGAAAACCAAGCAGAAAGTATCAAACACATAAATCATTATCGCACTCAAATAACTCAAGCACTTAAAAAAATGAATTGGCAAGTCTTTGGTGGTAGTCAGGAGCAAGTGAGTCCACATATTATCTGTGCGGCCTTTCCAGGTGTGCCAGGCGAGGTATTACTTCAAGCATTTTCCAATGCTGATATCATGATTTCGACAACTTCTGCTTGCTCAAGTCGTAAGAAAAATGACCATCATACCCTTAAAGCGATGGGCATTGATAACAATTTAGCTAATTCTTCAATAAGAATTTCTTTATCGCAGACAACCAGCCAAGCAGAAGTAGATCAATTAATTAAACCAATCCATGAGATTTCAACAAAGTTTAAGCAAGATTTGAAAGGAGCCTAAAAGATTGAAAGAGATGTTAATTCACTATGGGGAGCTCTCAACAAAAGGGCGTAACCGTAAAATGTTTCAAAATAAAATTGCTGAGCATATACGCTATAAAACCAAACATTTAGAGAAAATTAAAATTCATGCACATCATGATTTCATGCATCTTTATTGGCACGAAACAGCTTACGATGAACTGATTGAAATCATTAAAACAATTCCAGGAATTCAAAGGTTTGAACCTGTTTTTCCTGTTGAAAAGGATCTTCAAGAAATTGGAAAAAAAGCCCTTGAACTTTTTGCTGAGTTAAATGCTCAACCGGGAGATAGCTTTAAAGTAATTGCTAAGCGATCGGATAAGAACTTTGAGCATGATAGTATTGCCATTCAAAGAGAAATAGGGAGCATCATTCTGCAAGCCCATCCGGAATTAACGGTTGATCTGAGAAAAGCTAAACACAAAGTGGTCATATCCATCCATCAAGATATTGCCTATCTTAGTTTAAAAAATTATCCAGGTATGGGTGGCTTACCTTATGGTTCAAGTGGGAAAGGCTTATTAATGCTTTCGGGTGGTTTTGATTCACCGATTGCTGGTTATCAAATGATAAAAAGGGGAATGAAGTTGGAAATGGTTCATTTTGCCAGTCCACCTTATACTTCTTTACAAGCGCTTGAAAAAGCTAAACGATTAACAGCAGTTCTCGCTCAGTACGCCACTGCGATTACTTTTCACGAGGTTCCTTTTGCTCATATTCAGTTGGCGATTCGAGAACATGTTCCCGACAATTTATCCATGACTATTATGCGTCGGATCATGTTACGTCTAATGGATGCTTTGTTAAAAGAGCATAAAGCCCGAGCAATTGTTAATGGGGAGTCGCTAGGTCAAGTTGCCTCACAAACTTTACAATCGATGCAAGTGATTAATGAAGTGACCCATTCTTTAATATTAAGACCTTTAATTGCGGTTGATAAAAATGATATAATAGCAATGGCTGAAACCATTGGAACTTACGATATTTCTAATGAGCCCTATGAAGATTGCTGTACGGTCTTTGCACCAAAGTCACCTTGGACTAAGCCTAGACTTCATACTGTTAAAGAGTATGAGGCGCTCTTACCAATTGACCAACTAGTGAAAGAAGCCTTGGAAAATATCAAGACAAGTGAAATCACTGCTAGTTATCAAAGCGAAGCGGCTACAGCCTTCAATGATTTATTATAAGTTGTTGTCGCAAGAATTCATTAAGAAAGAGGAGTAATTATGACAGAAATTAAAACAATCAATACAAAAAAAGCCCCAGCAGCAATTGGACCATACTCTCAAGCAAAACAAGTAGGAGAGCTACTTTTCTGTTCAGGTCAAATCCCAATCAATCCAGCCTCAGGTGAAATAGAAGCAAAAGAAATAACAAATCAAACAAAGCAAGTAATTGCTAATATCGATGCTCTACTAAATGCAGCAGGATACTCTGCAGAAAATGTTGTAAAAACCACATGTTTCTTGGCAGATATGGGTGATTTCGCCGTTTTTAATGAAATTTATGCTGAATATTTCACATCCAAACCAGCTCGTTCAGCAGTGGCTGTTAAGACCTTACCTAAGAATGTGTTAGTAGAAATTGAAGTAATCGCTAGTTTATAATTTATAAGATATTAAAAAGAGCTGTCTAACGACTGATGTAAGTGGTTGTTGACGGTTCTTTTTTAAAATTTAAAGGAGATTGAAAATAATGATCGAAAATCAGATCAAAGAATTTGCTCAAATCATTCAGAAAAGTCGCAAGATTGTCTTTTTTGGTGGAGCCGGTGTTTCAACCGCATCTGGTATTCCAGATTTTCGTTCTGCAGATGGTTTGTTTATGCAAGAAACCAATTACAAATACTCAGCGGAAGAAATAATCTCGCATTCCTTCTATAAACAACATCCTCAAATCTTTTTTGAATACTATTTTGAGCATTTAGTCTATCCAGAAATACAACCCAATTTGGCTCATTTTTTTCTAAAAGAATTAGAAAACAAAGGAAAAGAAGTGACAGTTGTCACCCAAAATATCGATGGCCTCCATCAAAAGGCTGGTTCAAGTCGAGTCTTAGAACTTCATGGGTCTGTTTTAAATAATTTTTGTACGCAATGTGGTAGCTACTATGCTCTGGATCAATTAGAAAAAGATGCTCAGGGCATTCCACGCTGTCCTAAAGATCAAGCGATTATTAAGCCGGACGTGGTGTTATATGAAGAAAGCTTGAATGAAGAGACCATTAATCAATCAATCCAAGCCATTAGTCAAGCAGACCTCATGATTATCGCAGGAACTTCCTTAAATGTTTATCCGGCCGCTTCATTTATTCATTATTTTAGAGGAGATTCTCAAGTAATCATTAATCAGACACCAATTCTAATTAGCAAGCCCAATGCTTTGATTTTTGAAGATAAAATTGAGGCAGTTTTTCAGTTAGTGAAAGATTATTTAGCAAATAATGATTAAATGGCGAAGGCCTTGTTCAAAGCTGTAAAGAATGATAAAATAAGTCCAACTTAAATTTTAATTTGACTAAGAAGAGAAGAGTAATTCATCACCATCCAGAGAGGAAACCTTGCGCTGAAAGTTTCTCGATGAATGAAGGTAGCTTGGAGTCATAAGACATGAGAAATCAACAATAGTGTCTTACGGAGTCTGCTCCGTTAACAAGAAAGAGTGATTAAGTAACTTTTTTACTTGATTAAATTTAGGTGGTACCACGTAATTGACGTCCTATGCAAAGCATAGGATTTTTTTTATGAAAATGAATTAAGGAAGGTGTAACGATGGTAGAAAATACGAAGCAAATGCCAAGTAAGTACCAACCTCAGACGGTTGAAGCAGGTAAATATCAAAAATGGATAGAACAAGGTGTATTTAAGCCTTCAGGAGATTCTAAAGCAGAGCCATATTCAATTGTAATTCCACCCCCTAACGTAACGGGTAAATTACATTTAGGTCACGCTTGGGATGTGACTTTGCAGGATATGATTATCCGTTCTAAAAGAATGCAAGGCTATGATACTTTATGGTTACCTGGTATGGACCATGCTGGAATTGCGACTCAAGCTAAAGTGGAAGAGCGTTTAGCAGAAGATGAAAACTTAAGTCGTCATGATTTAGGGCGGGAGAAATTCCTAGAAAAAACTTGGTCTTGGAAGGAAGAATATGCAACCATTATCCGCCAGCAATGGGGGAAAATGGGTATTTCAGTCGATTATGCGCGTGAACGTTTTACGCTGGATGACGGTTTAAACAAAGCAGTTAATAAAGTCTTTGTTAAACTTTATGAAAAAGGACTTATCTATCGGGGAGAATATATTATTAACTGGGATCCAAAAGCCCAAACGGCTCTATCCGATATTGAAGTGATCCATAAAGATGTACCAGGTGCTTTTTATCATGTTAATTATCCAATGGTTGGTAGTGATGAAGTGGTTCAAATTGCCACCACCCGTCCTGAAACACTTTTAGGCGACACAGCGATTGCTGTACACCCTGCTGATGAGCGTTATCAACATTTGATCGGTAAAAAAGTACTCTTACCATTAATGAATCGTGAAATTCCTGTCGTAGCAGATGAGTATGTGGATCGAGAATTTGGTACAGGTGTAGTGAAGATTACCCCAGCTCATGACCCGAATGACTTTGAAGTCGGTAACCGTCATCATCTACCACGAATGAATGTGATGAAAAAAGATGGCACTATTAACGAATTAGGTGGAAAATATGCAGGCATGGATCGCTTCGATGCACGCAAGCAAATTGTAAAAGATTTAAAAGAGCAAGGCTACTTAGTTAAGATTGAAGAACATACGCATTCAGTGGGCCATTCTGAGCGTTCTGGGGCGGTCGTAGAGCCTTATCTATCTACTCAGTGGTTTGTCAAGATGAAACCTTTAGCCCAGCAAGCTTTGGCTAATCAAGCAACCGATCAAGCAGTTGAATTTTACCCACCACGCTTTAATCAAACTTTCCAAACTTGGATGGACAATGTTCATGATTGGGTGATCTCACGTCAACTTTGGTGGGGACATCAAATTCCAGCCTGGTACCATAAAGAAACAGGTGAAGTTTATGTTGGCGAACAAGCCCCCAGTGATGAAGAAAATTGGTTAAGAGATCCGGATGTTTTAGATACATGGTTCTCATCTGCCTTGTGGCCATTTTCAACCATGGGTTGGCCAGAAGAAGGTCACGATTATCGTCGCTACTTCCCAACCAGTACCCTAGTGACCGGTTATGATATTATTTTCTTCTGGGTGTCGCGTATGATTTTCCAATCTTTAGAGTTTACGGGTAAACGACCTTTCCAAAATGTTTTAATTCATGGATTAATCCGTGATAGCCAGGGGCGTAAGATGTCAAAATCGCTAGGCAATGGAATTGATCCAATGGACGTTATTGATGAATATGGGGTGGATTCCCTTCGCTGGTTCTTAGCCACAGGGTCGACTCCCGGACAAGATATTCGTTACTCCACTGAAAAGATGGGAGCAGCTTGGAACTTTATTAATAAAATCTGGAATGCTTCACGTTATGTATTAATGAATGTGGGTGATTTAACCATTGAAAATTTAGAAATCAAGCAAGATTTGACACTTGCCGATCAGTGGATTCTTTCCCGTTTACAAACAACAATTGAAGAAGTAAGCCGTTTATTTGAACGCTTTGAATTTGGAGAAGCAGGTAGGGTCTTATATCATTTCATTTGGGATGATTACTGTGACTGGTATATCGAAATGACTAAAGAACAGTTGCAAGATCAAGAACATGATCATTTTGCCACTAAATCAGTTCTTGTTTATGTCTTGGACCAATTCTTACGTCTATTACATCCAATTATGCCCTTTGTAACTGAAGAAATTTGGCAGCAAATTGCTCCACAAGCTGCATCAATCGTTACAGCAGCTTATCCAACCGTTAAAGAAGAATACAAAAACGATATTGCTGAAAAACAAATGCAGGAATTGATTGAAGTCATTACAGCGGTGCGTCAAATCAGAAATGAAATGAACACACCATTATCTAAAGCTTTAAAAATGATCATTAAAGTTCAAGATAAGGGTATTGAAGAAAGTTTAGAAAGTAACCGGGCATACATTAATCGTTTCTGTCACACAGACCACTTAGAAATTGCTGCTAATCCTGAAATAGAAGGAGAAATGGTTACACAGACACTTTCATTTGCACAAATTTTCATCCCATTAGCTGGATTAGTCAAAATAGAGGATGAGATTAAGCGCTTGGAGCAAGAAGTCACTAAGTTAGAAAAAGAAGTCGAACGTCTAGTGAAGAAACTTTCGAATGAAGGATTTGTTGCTAAAGCACCTGCTCAAGTAGTTGAAGGTGAACGCACTAAATTAGCTGAATATGAACAAAGGTTAAAAGCAGTGCAAGAAAGAATTGAAGAATTAAAACCATTAATCTAAATAGTTAGAAAAAGAGGAATCAAAATGACGTTTACAAATGTTGATGAGGCGACTCATTGGTTGTTAAACCAAATCAATCCTATCCCAAGACCTGATATGACTAAAATGTATCAAGCTTTGGAATACGTGGGAAATCCTCACAAAGGTTTACCAATTATCCATATCACCGGGACTAATGGTAAGGGATCAACGGTAGCTTATTTAAGAGATTTACTGTCGAGCCAGGGCTATAAAGTAGGATCTTTCACCTCGCCACATATTGAGCGGTTTAATGAGAGAATTACTTTTGATGGTCAACAAATTAGTGACGAAGCGCTCATTCGTTTAACCAATCAATTGGTTGAATTAAATGATTACATGGAAGCCTACTCTCCTTATGGTCGTTTAATATATTTTGAACTATTTACTATTATGATGTGCTTATATTTTCAAGAAAAAAAACCGGATGTTTGCTTGATTGAAGCAGGAATCGGAGGCATGTCGGATTGTACCAATGTTTTAGACGGAGAGATTGCCGTTGTTACTTCTATTGGTATGGATCACGCGGATATGTTAGGAGACACCTTAGAGTCCGTTGCTCTTGAAAAAGCGGGCATCATCAAGCCGCAAAAAGAGGTTGTCACAGGACTTATTCAAAAAAGTCCTCTAAGCATTATTGATAAATGGGCAAATGCTCGCACAGCTGTCCACCGCTCTTATGACCAAACTTTCGGTGTCAAAAATATTAACAAGTTAAGCCCTTTTAAGACTCAATTCCAATTTTGGACTGACAGTCAAGCAATTCCACAAGAAGCTTTTGAAATAAATATGGTGGGAGATCATCAGGTGAGAAATGCGGCCGTTTCTTTGCAAGTATTTATTTCATGGATGGCTCACCAAAAGCAAACGATTGATTGGCCCAAAGCGAGAGAGGCTTTGCAAAAGACAAAATGGATTGGTCGATTAGAAAAGATTTTTGAAAATCCATACATCTTTTTAGATGGGGCGCATAATATGGAAGGGCTGACCGCACTGAAAAGTGTGGTAGATGAGAATTTTTCTGCTTTCGAGATCACCATTATTTATGGAGGTTTAAAGAAGAAAAATCAAGCAGAACAAGTTCCTTTATTGTTGAATTTTCATGCCGAAAAAGTTTATTTGACTTCCTTCCACCATTTCGAAGCTATGAAAGAAAAAGATTTTGCAGAAGTTTTACAAGCCGAATCAATTGTCAATCGTCATAAAGCCCATTACGTTGATGATTGGAAAAGTTGGATGAATGATTATCAATTAAATAATCAAAATAATAAGCAGGCCCTCTTATTAATAACGGGCTCTCTATACTTTGTCTCAGAAGCTAGAGCCTATCTCTTAGCTCACCAAATGATTTAACTTATTGAATAATAGCGAGCACTTTTCCTCCTTACTTCTTGTATTTATTGATACTAGCAGTAAGGGGGAATTCTTTTGTCATCGAATAACTCTTGTATCCGTCAAATGACCCAGCAAGACCAGCCGCGCGAACGTCTCAGACAATACGGTGCTAAAAATTTATCCAATCATGAATTGTTGGCTATTCTCCTTAGAACAGGAAGCAAAAAAGAAAATGTCTTAAACTTAGCCATTCGTTTGCTTAGTCATTTTGAACCACTCAACACTTTAAAAATTGCCTCACTTAGTGAACTCCAATCGATTAAAGGAATTGGTCCTGCTAAAGCAGTTGAGATAAAAGCAGCGATTGAGTTTGGGAGTAGAGTGCAAGATGCCCAATTTAAAAAACAGGGCGTTCTAACTTCAACTTCTCAAGCAGGGCAATGGTTGATTAAAGAGATGGGAGACCTTCATCAAGAACATTTAGTCGCTCTTTTTCTAAATAGTAAGAATGAAATTATCAAAAAACAAACCATCTTTATCGGTTCGGTCAATAGTTCGGTAGCTTGCCCAAGAGAAATTTTTAAAGAAGCGGTAAAATATCCAACTGCAAGGCTAATTATTGCTCACAACCATCCTTCTGGTAATCCAGATCCTTCACAGGCAGATTTGCTATTTACCAAGCGAATGATAGCGTGTGGGGAGATGATGGGGATTGAACTTTTGGATCATTTGATTATTGGAAACGATCGCTATTTGAGTTTGCGTGAAGCGAGTGATTGTTTTATTTAGTTATCTTTAAATGCTAAATGATAAAATACTTGAAAACTATTGAAATAGAATAGCCAGCTATGTTAGAATTTAGATATGTTTTTGTAAGGGGTATCATAGTTTGGGAATTCCACTTCGTACCAAGAGCAAGAATATAATTAATACAGGTGCTTAGGCACGAGGAGGATATTTGTAAATGGAACAAGGTACAGTAAAATGGTTTAACGAATCTAAAGGTTTTGGCTTTATCGAACGTGAGGGTGACTCAGACGTATTTGTACACTTCTCAGCCATCCAAGGTGAAGGCTTCAAAACTTTAGCAGAAGGACAAGCAGTTCAATTCGAAGTTGAGGAAGGCGCTCGTGGACCTCAAGCAGTTAATGTTGAAAAATTAGCCTAGACTTTCGACCAATCTAATCTATCGAATCAAAAAATACCGTAAGGGAACTAAATAACCTTGCGGTATTTTTTGATAGCTATAATCGTGCTCAAGCAGTTGTTTAAAAACCAAATGAAATTTCCAAAATTTAAAATTCAGTTGAGCAAAGAAAGGGTTCGCTAGTTTTTAAACTTTTTTTTTGCTATAATTTACAAAGCTATTGCTATTATTTGAAAGGCGGATGAATGCATGGGGATTTTTGGCAAACAGCAAATTGGAATTGACTTAGGCACTTCAACAACCATCATTTACATTGCACGAAAGGGTATTGCATTGCGCCAACCCTCTATAGTAGCAATTGACAAAGAATCAGGAGAAGTTGTTGCCTATGGAAAAGAAGCATCGAAACTAGTTGGAAGAACGTCAAACCGTTATGAAATGATTTACCCCATTCGTAAGGGCGTTATCGCTAACTTCTCAATGACCAAAATGATGTTGGGCCATTTTATTACTCAAGCCTTACGTCATTCCTTCTCAAAACCAGAAGTTGTCATTAGTTCGCCAAGCCAAATTTCTAAAGTAGAAAGAAAGGCACTAATTGATGCAATCAAATCATTAGGAATCAACCGAGCAATGATTGTTGAGGAGGCTTTTGTAGCAGCTCTAGGAGCGAATTTAGCAATTGAAGAAGCAAGAGGAAAAATGATTGTGGATATCGGTGGAGGTACTACCGATATCGCCACTTTATCATATGGCGAGATTGTAGATTCCTTAACGCTTAGTGCAGCCAGTAATAATATGAATGAAGAAATTCAATCTCAAGTTCGCCAAGAACACAATTTAATTATAGGAAATTATACGGCAGAGACTTTAAAAATAGTGATAGGGGAAGCCTTGTATGATCCTAAAGAAGAAAATGATCATTTAATTGTAAAAGGTAGAGATGTTATAACCGGCGTGCCCAATGAAGCCAAAGTATCCACTCAGACAGTTGCAAAAGCAATTGATGTAGTAATTCATCAAATTATTTTAGGAATAAAACAGGTGTTAGAATTAACCCCCCCTGAATTATCTGCAGACATCATGGAAACAGGTATTATTTTGACTGGTGGCGGGTCTTTACTTAAACATCTACCAGAACGAATTGAAAAAGAATTAGGTCTTTCTGTACGAAGAGCCGATTTACCCATCGACTGTGTCGCTATGGGTGCAGGACGTATGTTTAATGAGTTGGATCGTCAATCATCAGCGATTGAGCGGAGTTTAAGATAATTGTTTACTAGTAGAAAGAAGGCAAAATATGCTTAATAATAAGAAGTTAATTGGAATTCTTCTGGGTGGGATTGTCATTAGCAGTTTAATCGCTTATTCTCTTTTCAATGGAACGAATAATGTGGTCAAAACAGCTGTTAATGAAACAATCTCCTGGACCGGCAGAGTATTTTCTGAACCAGTAAGCATGGTGGTTCAGTTTGTGAATTCTGTGGACGATTTAGTCAATACTTTTGAAGAAAATGAAGCACTCAAATCAAAAATTGATAAATCTTATGAAATGCAAGTGCGTATTGCCGATTTGGAGACTGAAAATGAAAAATTACGACAAGAACTTGACTTGTCAGAAACTCTTTCTAAATTCACCAGTATTCATGGTACTGTTATTTCAAGAAATCCTGATCAATGGACAGAAACCCTTATTATCAATTTAGGCTCCAAACAGGGTATGGAAGAAAATATGGCTGTTATGGCTGGAAACGGTCTGATTGGACGTATTATAGAGGTATATCCTTCATCTTCTAAGGTTCTTTTATTAACTAGCAACCAATCAAAAGACGGTATGGTATCGGCTCGTGTTCAAACGGATAAAGATGGATCTTCTGCAATTGGTGTGATCAGTGACTATG
Source organism: Facklamia sp. P13064 (assembly GCF_050409425.1). NCBI lineage: Bacteria > Bacillati > Bacillota > Bacilli > Lactobacillales > Aerococcaceae > Facklamia > Facklamia sp. P13064. Next base: position 62,712 of record NZ_JBNUPM010000009.1, read on the forward strand.
ACCCGAAGGACAAAGAATTCATCATGACTCAAGTTTTGCCAGATGCTAAAGTAAAAGCGGGAGATATGGTCATTACTTCTGGTTTAGGGGGGGTAATACCATCCTCGCTCTTTGTTGGAGAAGTTACCCAAACAGAAATGGATGCCCAAGGATTATTCCAAACGGTAAGAGTAAAACCGGCTGGAGAGATGACTGATATTCGATTTGTAACAGTGATCTTACGTGAAGGAGCTCAGCAAGATGAATAATTTTTCGACTAAATTTGGCTATCAAAGAGAAAGAAACATTGTGGGTATTGTTCCACTTGTCTTACTCTTTGCCTTAGTAATCGATTCAGCCCTGCCCTCTATCTTTCCCACAGCCTTTTTAGGAAATGAACAAATCATTGTTTCACATCTACTGCTCTATTTTATTGTAACCTTTTCCTTTTATTTACGTAATACTTCAATTATGATCTATGCTTTCTTTATAGGGTTAATAGCAGATGCTTATAATTCAACCATTTTAGGCCTATACGCCATTCTTTATTTTCTCATCGCATATTTTATTCTTTCAATCAGGCGTCACTTTCCACGCAACGCTATTATCCATATGATGTTATTTATCGTTTCAATAACTATTATTGATTTCGTTGTTTATCTTTTCTATCAACAAGTAGGACTAAGTAGGCTTCTTTTTGAAGACTATGTTGTGATGCGTTTAGGACCAACTCTAATCTTTAATATGGCCTTAACCTTTTTCATGTATCTTCCTAATCGGTTGCTTGTGCGTTGGTTAGGTTATGATGATCATATTATCTTTTAAAAGAAGATCGGGAACTATTTCCCGGTTTTTTTATGCATTTGAAATAAAATGTTATAATTAAGAGAATAAAACAACAAAAGAGGAGGAATTATTATGGCGATCAATCACTCTTTATTAAAAGATGATTTATATCAAGCGGTAAATGGGGAATGGCTAGAAGAAGCGGTGATTCCTTCAGACAAACCAGCTACAGGTGGATTTATGTCATTAGCCGAGAAAGTTGAAGAAGTTTGTTTGAAGGATATCAACGCGTTAGTTGAAGGGAAACTAACTACTACGGATCCTTTAATGTTAGAGTTTATCAAGCTTTATAAAAAAGCACTTGATTTTGAACATCAAGAGAAAGACAATTTGGCAGAAGCTAAAGACTTTTTAAATAGTATCCTTTCACAAGCAGATTATCAAGCTATTACAGCTAAAATGGTGGAACTATTAAACTATAAATTACCTTCGTTAATTAACTTATCCGTTGAACCAGACATGAAAAATGCGGAACAAAATTGCCTTTATATGGATGTCCCAAGGTTAATTTTGCCAGACACTCCTTATTACGATGAAGAAAATGAAAAAGGACAATTTCTTTTGAACATATACCAAAAACAAAGCGAAGAATTATTAATAAGTCTTGGTTATAATAAGGACCAAAGTCAACAATGGGTAAAAAACTGTATAGAATTTGATCGTAAATTAGCTAGCTATCAGAAAACGCAAGAAGAATTAGCGGACTATACCCAAAATTATAATGCACGATCCATTGCTGAAGTGAAAGATTATTGTCAAGAAATTGCAATTGATTCTTTTATTAAGCAGATTATCAAAGAAGTGCCAGAAAAAATTATTGTTACTCAACCTTCTTTTTTTGAACATCTAGATGAAATTGTTCAGTCGGATAATATTGAACTTCTTAAATCTTGGATAATAGTAAGCACAATTAATGACCTATCCGGAGTGTTAGGTGAAGATTTTCGTTTAAAAGGCAGTGAGTTTTCATTGGCTCTATCGGGAACGCCTGAACCGATGAAAGCGAAAAAATTTTATTTTTACCTAGTAAGGGATCTGTTTGATCAAGTGATAGGCACCTATTATGGCAAAAAATATCTAGGATTCGAAGCTCGTAGCGATATAGAGAGCATGGTCAAAGCGATGATTGAAGTTTACAAAAAAAGATTGGAAAAGAACCAATGGTTAAGTGATGAAACCATTCAATTAGCAATTAGAAAGTTAGAAAAATTTAACTATCTAATAGGCTTTCCAAACGACTATCCAGAATATTATAAAGACTTAAAAGTGAATGCAGAGAGCTCTCTTTTTAAAAATTGTTTATCGTTAAAGAGGATTCATCAAAAAGATCATTTTTCACAATACAAGCAAGCGGTGGACCGAGATAAATGGTTGATGCCAGCAGATAGAGTGAACGCCTATTACAATCCCACTTTAAACAATATTTGTTTCCCAGCCGCTATTTTACAAGCTCCTTTCTATAGTCTGGATCAATCAAGAGCGGCGAATTATGGAGGAATTGGAGCTGTCATAGCTCATGAGATTTCGCATGCTTTCGATAATAATGGCGCTAAAATTGATGAAAATGGTAACTTGAATAACTGGTGGGCTGAGCAAGACTTTGAAGCTTTTAACCAAAAAGCTCAAGCGATGGTTGATCAATGGGATGGTATGCCGTTTGGCCAAGGGAAAGTAAATGGCAAGTTAACCGTTTCTGAAAACATTGCAGATGGAGGTGGTTTGACAGCTGCATTAAATGCCTTAAAAAATGAAGGAGAAACAGATTATAAGGAGTTCTTTATCAATTGGGCCCGTATTTGGTGTCAAAAAGCGCGTCCAGAGTATGAATTAATGTTGCTTCAAGTAGATGTTCATGCACCGGCAGAATTACGCGCCAATGTCCAAGTGAAGAATCTTGATGAATTTCATGAAACATTTGAAACGTCAGAAGGGGACGGCATGTGGCTAGCTCCAGAGGAGCGCCTTCGCATTTGGTAATTTACCAAAAATATCTTTCCTTAGAATTATTGACAGTCTAAAGTAATTCTGATATCCTACTAATGTTGTATTTGTGTAGCACCACAACTGCAACCGCTCATCCTTGAGTTTAAGTGCATTAGCCACTCAAGTTGGCGAGTCTAAGTGTAGGTATTTATACCGAAAATCTAATAATAGGAGGTGCTTGAATGTACGCAATTATAAAAACAGGCGGCAAGCAAATTAAGGTAGAAGAAGGACAAACAATCTTCGTTGAGAAGCTAGACGTTGCTGAAGGCGATAAAGTGACTTTTGATGAAGTCGTTTTAGTAGGTGGTGAAGGTGAAACAAAGGTAGGTTCACCATTAGTTGCTGGAGCAAGTGTAGAAGCGACTGTTGAGAAACAAGGACGCGAAAAGAAAGTGGTTACTTTCAAATATTTACGTCGTAAAGATTCTCACCGTAAGCAAGGACACCGTCAACCATACACTAAATTAACTGTTAACGCGATTAAGGCTTAATCATGATTCAAGTACAAATCAGCCTTTCAAAAGAGGGTCAAGAAGTTAAAGCAATCGAAATGACAGGACATGCTGGTTATGGTGAACATGGACAAGATATTGTCTGTGCCGCAGTATCTAGCCAAGTTATTTCAGTAGAAAACTCTCTTTACCAACTCTTGCAAGTGCCTGTAGAAACCACTGTTAATGAAATGGAAGGTGGTTATCTCAAGCTCGTACTACCATCGATTGAACAAAAGAAGTTAAAACATGATGTGCAACTTTTGATGCGTCATTTAATTTTAGCTTTAGAAGTGACAGAACAAGCTTATCCCGAATATATCCAGATTAAACAAACTATACTATAGGAGGTGCTCTCTATGTTGAAATTAGACTTACAACTATTCGCTACTAAAAAAGGTGGAGGTTCTACTCAGAACGGTCGTGATTCCATTGCTAAGCGTTTAGGCGCTAAAGTTGGCGACGGTGAAGAAGTAACAGGTGGATCAATTATCTACCGTCAACGTGGAACAAAAATCCATCCAGGCGAAAATGTTGGCCGTGGTGGCGATGATACATTATTTGCAAAAATTGATGGAATCGTTAAATTCGAACGCAAGGGTAAAAAAGCTAAGAAAGTTTCAGTTTACCCAGTAGCTGTTGAAGCTTAATCGAAGTTTTTAAAATGCCTAACATCTTAAAAGCAGTCCTAGTTAAACTAAGACTGCTTTTTTGTTTGTCTAATGATTTGTTGAAGTGACAGTTAAGCCGTAGTCATCATTGGTCGTTTATTTCAATTTCTTTGAATGCTATATTATAAAAGTCTGTCTTATCAATTAAAATAATACTTTCTGATTCTTTGCTTTTATCGGCTATTAACTCATCTTCTGTTGACTGTTTAATTGCTCTTTTTTGATTGAAGTATTTTCTCAAATTTTGAAATTTCTTCCTCTAGTTTTCTGCTTTCTTTTTCCCTTGCGCAAAGCAGTTGTGTCACCCGAGGTCATCATGCTCACCAGCCGTAAAAGCCTCTTTCATTTCACTTCCTCTTTAAATAGTTGATGGCTAAAATATTTCCAGTAATTTAAAGTGGCTATTCGATGGGGAATATAGCTAAGAAGCATAAATAAATATCTAATTATAATGTAACTTTAAGTAATAAAAAGGAAATGGTTTTCTTTTAAAATTAAAGGCATAACTTTTTTAAAATAAAAGGAGGCTGTGACATTAGTCAGCCTCCTTTAAAGTACAATATGGGTGCGTATGATTCTTTAATTCCAAATTAAAAGATCTAAATAATTCTGATACTCTTTAGGAAAATCGATTCTAAAGAGTGACTGGCTTTGTCCGGTGTTTAAATCGTAATAGCCATAATATTTCTTGCCAGAATCATTGAGGGAGAGAAGAGATGGCCCCTTACTGTTATAGTCAATCACTTGAATGCCTAGCCCAACTTCCAAAGATTCAAAATGTTCAATCGGAATCTCACCGATATAATTATCTTCCTTTATTGAGTAGCGACCAAAGTGAGGCTTATTTTTTTGATATTCGATGATATAAATATGGTTAGAGTCAGCAGTCAGGATTTCGAAGCTATTTGAACTTGGAATGGTTACTTTAGTTTCTTGCCATGATTGGTCTTTAAAATCAAACAGAAAGAAGGGACCATTCTCGTCATTTTCAAGATTATAGCTAGTTTGAATAAAGGGAGCATCAAGAGAGAGGTTACTACTTAAGAATGGACTATTGAACCAAACATCTTTAGCTAGAGTTTCCTCATCACTATATACAGTATAGTCTTCTTCATTAATGAGTTTAAATTGGTTTTCTTTGTTGACTTCATCAAGTTGGTAAATTGTAATTTTGTTTTTAAAGGAAAATTTGTCGCTATTGCTGTTTCCCGATTCGATATTGTAAAGACACATTAGATAATATTTACCATCAACTTGTCGGACTTGAACATTTTGCAGATAGATTTTATCCGAGTCCTTAATTGAAGTTTTGATTGTAGGAATATCTTTGATAAGCTCCTTTTTATTTGTAAAGTCTAAAAAGTGAACTTTGATGGGTTTTTCTTCATTAGAAAACAAATCACTTTCAATCCAGAAATAGTGCTTATCTCCTTGATAGATTTGTTCTAGTGAATCTATTCCTTTGAAAAAGTTGGGGGCTTCTTTAGCTAATGCTTTTAATTCTTTATTTCCCTCAAAATCAAGGCTTTTGAATTTAAGATTTGAACGACTCAACTGAAAATCTCCACTTTTATTTTGGAACATTTCTTCTGGCAGAGAGAAGAAACTGTTTTGACTACTTAGTTGGACATACTCTTCAGGTAGATTGGTTAGTTTTTCATCTCCTTTTATTGAGGTTAATTTCCCAATAATCGGCGAGTTAAGACCATAGAGACTTCCTACTAATAAGATTAACCCCATGCCAATGATTGCAAAGTATTTAATCATTTGTTTATAATAATTCATCTTTCTACCTCCTTTAAATATGCAGATCTTTTGCGACATATTGACTGCCAATCCAGTAAGTGATACTTCCTACAAGGATAAAACTGAGTGGATAAAACGCATGAAACTCGAGATTAGTAGGTAGCATACCAAAAGCTATGAGTTTTCCAGTAAGATATGTTCCTGCTACTAGGATGAGCAAGTAGAGGACAGACCATTTCCAGGAATAGGCGCGTTCAAGCAGTACAAATAGAAGGGTGATTGGAATCAAGGCAAGCCAGGCTAAGATATTAACAAGCGATACCCAGATGGATTCGGTGAAAAGATTGGTGAAATAAGAAAAGTTGAAAACGAGATAGAGGGGCATATCATTTGAATACCGCTCTTGTAAGATCATTTGTAAGAGAAAATGAAAAACATATACTGTAAAATAAACGAATAAAATATTCAGGAAAAAATAAAAGACGAGGCTTAGAAATTTTGCATGGTAGAGGCTGGATCGTTTAAAAGGGCCAGCTAACCAGCGAGAAATCATTTTACCTTGGCTAAACCAATCTTTTAACCAGACTAAAAGGGTCGCAATGGCCGTACTAATAACTCCGATAATAAAGGCGATATTTATGATATTCAGCAATATACTTGGCTGAATAACCATATTTTGTTGAAAATTGCTTTGTATATTATTATTAATAGAAATTAAGGATAGGACGAGATAGATTAAAGCGATGGATAACCAGTAAAGTTTCTGTCTTTGTATTTCAAAATAAGTTAAACTTAATATTTCTTTCATTTAATTTAACTCCTTTCTTAACCATTCAACTAAGGATAGTTCTTCATTTTCACGCATATCTTCTAAATAGATAGAGTGTTTGATTTGGCCCTCACTCATTAAAACGGCTCGGTCGATAAAGTGTTCGACATCGTAAAGTTCATGAGTGGTTACTAAGACACCACAGTCTTTTTGGATAAATGAACCAAAGAGTTCAAGAATTTCTTCCCGGCTAAAGACATCGATGCCAGCAAAGGGTTCATCTAACAGAAGATAATCTGCCTCTAAAGATAAGCCTAACATTAAATTAAGTTTTGCTTGATTCCCCTTGGATAGCTCTTTAATGCGCTTACTATCTTCTAATTGGAAAAAATCTTGGATATCTTGTGCTCTAGTAGGATTCCAAGCAGGATAGAGATTGTACATAAATTCTTTGCATGCTTTAACCGTCATCGAAGGGGGAAAGTTGAGGTAATCGGGAACATGCCATATTCTAGCTTTAGCATCTCGCAATTTTATTTCATCAATATAAATTTCCCCTTGATAAGGCAAAAGTCTGGCAATACAGTTAATGAGGGTCGATTTTCCTGTACCATTAATGCCGATCAATCCAGTGATTTCACCTGGTTTAACTTCTAAATTGATGTCTTTAAGGACCTTATGCTTACTGAAAGACTTGTTGAGGTTTTCGATTTTAATCATGGTTAATGGCCTCCTTTTTAATTTGATAGCTATGGGTAAGGCGTTGGATGATATCTTCTAATTGCAAATCCATGGGAATTAAAACATCGACTAGGTTTTCGATGGCTTGATCAATGGATTCATATTTAAGTTGAGAAATTAATTGCGTGTCAGTTGTTATGGTGCTAGGTCTTTGAGCTTGAGTAACAATCATACCTAAGTCCTCCATTTCTTTAAATGCCTTTTGAACGGTATTGGGATTGACTTTCCATTCCTTTGCTAATTGTCTTCTTGAGGGCAATTGATAACCCGGCGTATATTTGCCTGTGATGATCTGATCTTTTACCCAAGTAATAATTTGGGTATAGATGGGTAGATTGGGTGCAAGTTTCATTATTTTACCTCCATTAAAGCTTTATTATATTCCAAGATGTGTCCCACAATCATAATACAGCTTGTTTAAGTGTATTATACGAGCCATACACTTTTAAGTCAAGGTATGAAGGTAAAAATGCAAGTAAAAGATGAACGGAATGAATGGTGATAAAGATTTAAGCAAAAGTCAAGCTAAGCTATGGTATGATGAAGGAGAAATAATATTTATGAAGGAGGAATGTTATGGATTTATTAGTCGATAAATTAAAAGAAGTGTTAGCTTCTGTACTGCCTATTATACTTATAGTCGTGATCATTTCATTGACCATGGTCAATGTGTCGGCAGATATGATGATTCGTTTTTTAATAGGGGCTGTCTTTTTAATTATAGGTTTAACGATCTTCTTATTTGGTGTGGAAGTTGGTATGAGTCCTATAGGAGATTTGATGGGGAAAAGTGTAGCAGATGCTCCCAATATTTGGGCCATTACAGGGCTAGCCTTTGTAATTGGTTTTTCGGTCACGGTCGCAGAACCTGATTTACTTATTTTAGGCCAACAGGTGGCTGATGCGATGGGAGGAGCTCTTACTTCAACGGTGATTGTTGCAATGGTCTCACTTGGTGTCGGCTTCTTAATTGCTTTTGGTATCGTGCGGATTTTGTCTTCCTTTTCGATTAAGTATTTTTTCTTAATTGCTTATGGGTTGATCGCCTTAATGGCCTTATTGGTTTCTAATGATTTTATAGCCATTGCTTTCGATGCGTCAGGTGCCACGACAGGTGCCTTAACCACACCTTTTATCTTAGCATTGTCAGCGGCTGTTTCATCTCGTAAAGGGGGGCACATGGCTGAGGAAGATTCTTTTGGTTTAGTAGGCGCCATGAGTGTCGGGCCAATTTTAGCAGTTATTTTATTATCAGTTATTACAGGAGTAAGTTTCCAAGGGCAAGCAGAAGTTTATCGTTATACGGAGGGAATTATTGCCCCATTCTTTTTGGCTATTGGACACACCTTGCTTGAGTCTTTAATGGCCCTCGCTCCCTTAGCCATTTTGTTTGCGATTATGAATTGGAAACAATTTAAGCTCAAAAAGCGTGAACTCAAACGGATTATCAAAGGGGTTACTTACACTTTGATTGGACTGGTTCTCTTTCTAATAGGTGTCAATCAAGGCTTTATGGATATGGGGCGTTTTCTAGGTAATATGTTAGCGCGTGACTATCAGGCATGGTTACCCGTAATTGGTTTGATTATGGGCTTGGTGATTGTTTTGGCTGAGCCAGCCGTTCACGTATTGGGAGACCAAGTTGAAGCGGTAACGGGTGGTTTTATTAAGAATAAACTTTTACTTGTCTTTCTATCTATTGGAGTAGGCCTAGCTGTCAGTGGGTCACTGGTTCGTATCCTAGTGCCTAGTATTCAAATCTGGTATTATTTATTACCTGGCTTTCTTTTAGCCATCTGTTTATCCTTTTTTGTAGATGATTTATTTGGAGGGATTGCTTTTGATGCGGGAGGCGTAGCTTCCGGACCAATGACGGCAACTTTCATCCTGTCCTTTGCACAAGGGGCAGCGGATCGGATTCCAACGGCAGATGTGGTAACGGATGGCTTTGGTGTCATCGCAACGGTTGCAATGGCGCCAATCGTCATGATATTATTACTCGGAATCATCTATAAGTGGAAATTAAAACAAGAAAAAATAGCATAGGAGGGAATTTATGCAGACAGTCTTATTTTTTGCAATTGTTAAGAAGGGTACAGCCTCCTATTACCTTGAGCAGGCACGCCTGGCAGGAGCTACCGGTGGAACGATCTTTCAAGCAGAAGGAACAGTTGCCAATCCTTTCTTAGATTTATTAGGTTTGAATGATTCCAAGCGTGAAGCCTTATTGATGTTGGTTGATCATGCGAATGAAGAAAAAATTCATCAAGTCTTAACCGAAAAGTGTGAATTACCTAAAAAAGGAAAGGGCATTCTCTTTTCAATTAATACAAGTAGTGTCTATGGCAGTCACCAGTTAATGCATGAATTTAATGAGGGAGGTCAAGAAATGAGTAAGTATCAATTAGTAGCTACAATTGTTGATCGTGATTCAGGGGATGAAGTAGTGGAAACTGCTCGTGAAGAAGGAGCAGGTGGAGCAACTATCCTCCATGGTCGAGGACTAGGTTCGAAGAAAGCTCCTAAGATTTTTAATGTTCAAATTGAACCGGAAAAAGAGCTTGTCTTAATGATTGTTGAGACACAAAAAGTGCCTGAAATCATTGAAAAAGTTTCTAAAGCCATGGATATTGACCAACCGGGTAAGGGAATCCTTTTTACTATCGATGTCAACGATGTAAGCGGGCTTTTCCAACAAATAAACTAATTATGTAAAACTAAAAAAGTGGATTAAGACGAATGATTAGCTTATGATACATTTATTAAAAGGAAAAAATGACAAAAGAAGTTTGTCGTAACACCGAAAATAAAGCTATTTAATATAGTATCAATTCGAAAAGTAATTTTTTGAAAAAATAAATATTAAAAAAGCAAGATGAATTAAATTAATAATTTATCTTGCTTTTTAGTATTGCTAAATTTTTGCTAATCTTATGATACCTCTAAATAAAAATTGTAATTTAACAGGAGCGACAGTATATATTTTTTAGCACCTGTCCATGATATATATCCTTCATATTTTATGCCGTTCCTATACTCTACATACCATTGTTTATAGGATCTAGGGACCGGACCCGGGTCAGTTGGTACCACTTTCCATACTTCTACAAAAAGAGTACGCGGAGGCCAAACTTTCGACCTGAATATATAATCCTCTTTTGTTACATCTGTATCTTCAGTAGAAACAGATTGTGTAGTAATATAATTCTCTTTTGTTAGATCATTATCTTCAACAGAAACAGATTGTGTAGTAATATAATCCTCTTTTGTTAGATCATTATCTTCAACAGAAACAGATTATGTAGTTATATAATCCTCTTTTGTTAGATCGTTTTCCTCAGCAGAAACAGATATAGTTGATAGACCTAAAAATATAGTTAGAATTAATATTGATTTTATATAATTATTTTTTTTCATAATTATTTTCCTTCCTATGTTTTTTATCTACAAAATAAAATAATGAATACACAAACACAAATCCTATTATTCTATACAATAAGTTATCAAAAAAATATGAAATCGTTAATTTCCCTTGGAAAAATGTTATTAATACGCTTACCAAAATATATACTCCTACAAAAAGTAACTCATTTATTATTTTGCTTAGTTTCTTCATAAAATTCACCTAATGATCCTTTTAAGTTACGATTATTGTAAATAATTGTATTGATAACGAAATCCTTTTACAACAAATACTCTTGCATAGTCAGAAAAACCGATAGCACCAATAGCTCCATCTATAGCCGCTGCTGCAAGTTTAAATTGTGGTGGTAACAACATAAGTATAAATCTTGTTGCAACTCCCGTACCAGCTCCACCTAGAATACTAAACGTTGACGCACTTATATATACATCCACATTACCTTTTGATGCTTTTCCATGCCATACCAACTTTGTTACCCCGTTACTTTGTCTTCTTAACATGCTAGTACTATCATTTGAAAATTTAGAAGTATCTATTCCTAGATCATTAAAATACTTTATAAGTTTATCATCTGTGATAGTTACAACTGTCTCATCACCATTTTCCGAAGTGTCAAAATACTCTGAATTTTCTTTATAAAAATCCATTACAACATTATCATTAACATTAGCTGTTTCCTTTATTGAAGTACTTGCATGGGCATTAACATCAAAATTAAAGAGAGAACTTACTATTATCATTAAACTTACTGCTATCACACTCAACTTATTCTTTGCACACATCAACACCAACCATCTTTCAAAAATTTATTGTTAATAGTATATACAAAAAAATCAGATATAACATCCTTTTTTTAAAAAATATAAATAATTAAATTTGTTTTATAAAAATTTATTGTTTTTAACTTAAATAAAAGTCTTAACAAGAGAAAAAATATACCATCATTACTTTTGCAAATTATTAGGAATGGTAACTCAGCGCTGTCAATAACTATTGAAACAATAAAATAAATTAATGATTGATTATAATTTACTAAGATTTTAAAAACCTACTTGAAAGTGATTACATTCTTGTCAAAAAAGGGTATAATATCCTTGATAGTAAAGGAGTGGTGGCAATGGTAAAAAAAGTAATGGACTATTTTGAAATAACACCGAAAGGGATTCTTTATTCTGTTTTGATAATGACTTTAGGTTGCATTGTTTATGCCTATGGGGTTAATTATTTCCTCATTCCTAATCATTTTGGTAATGGTGGTGTAACGGGTGTTTCTATGTTGGCCTATTATTTACTTAAAATACCAACCGGTACAAGCAACTTCATCGTTAATGCCATTTTATTAGTGGTTGGATGGAAATACCTAAGTAGGCGAACCTTGCTTTATACAATTTATGCTTCAACTTGTTTAAGTTTTTGTTTGAACCTTATCCAACCCGATCCTTATATTGCAACAAATATTATTATCCCTGCTGTAGCAGGTGGTGTGCTATTGGGAGCAGGTATTGGTTTAGTTCTTAGAGGCAACGGGACTACTGCCGGAACGGATATTGTTGCTATGATTATGCAGCAGTATCTAGGAATCAGTTTCTCTGCTGGTTTGTTAATGTGTGATATGCTAGTCATTTTAGCTTCAAGCTTCATCATTGGTGTAGATATGACGATTGTGACAATCATGATGATGTTTATTGCGAGTCAGACCGTAAACTTTGTGACAGATGGGGTCAACCGTCGAAAGTCCGTGATGATATTCTCCTCTAAGAAAGAAGAAATTGCGGATATAGTAATTAAAGAGATGGTGCGAGGTATCACTGTATTTAGGGCATATGGTTACTATTCTAAGCAAGAAAGGGAAGTCTTACTGGCAATAGTGAATCGTAATCAGGTTGTTCAATTACAAAGATTAGTGACTCAAATTGATCCCAAAGCCTTCGTCACTATTTCAGACGTTCAACAAGTGATTGGCGAAGGATTCACCTTCTTTTCCTATGAAAGTCCACACAAAAATAGATACCATTAACCATTAGTAATTAACTGATCTAACGAACTCGATTGAAAGGTGAAGCCCCTTTTTAATCGAGTTTTTATCTTGCTACATAAGGAAATAAATAAAGAAGCTAATAATATTTCCCTGCTTCAAAAGCAATGGATACCATTGATCGAGCTGTGCTCTTTAATCCAGCCATCTTAGCATTGGATGAAGTACGTTCTTCAGTCGATAGTTTTTTAGAAAGATTAAATGAAGAAGGTATGGATAAGGTAAGGGAGGGGGACCTCCTTCGTAATGCCTTACCGCTTATCGACTATTTGTAATGCCGATATTATCTTGTTGATGAAGAGTGGTAATATTAGTGAAAAAGGAAACATGATTTGCTTTAAGTAGCTAATGGGTGTTATGCAGACGGCTATTAAAGTCAGTTTGCTAATCAAGCTTAGAAAAAAGCTCACTCAAATGAGTGGGCTTTTTGAATAGAAAGATGGATAGCACTAAAATCCTAGCTTGATAGGCTGGGATTGAGGGTAGAACTTTAATCAACATAATGATACTGATATTGGTAAATGCGAATTAAATGGTTGCGCTTATCGGTACGCACCTTGAAAACAAAAGTGTGAGTACGTTGGTCGAGACTGTGTTTTTGAGGGATACGAAAATAATTAATGGTTGATGCCGACATCATTCGTAATAACTCATCCTCTAGAAAAGCAAGAGGAACTTTCAGCTTAGAATAACGATAGAAATCCTCTTGAAATCGTTGATAATTTTCACTGAAATAATCAAATTGTGTTTGATTATGGTGGTAGCCATTGGTTTTCATTATTCCACCTCCTCAGCAAGTGTAATATCGATAATTTGTTCAAAAGCTAAAAGGAGATAGTTTCTAGAAAGGGGGTCTTCAATCGCACAATGGTCTAGATTTAGCTCTTTAAGAGTGCCGGTAAATGATTGGTGGGCTTTATTTGGATGATTGCCTTGATAAATAAGGCTAATGGAGAGTTTTTGAACATAGGCTTGGCTGAGTAGAAGAAATTTCTCCTTAGGAGACAGTCTGGCCGGGCTTGAGTCAGTAAAGCTGTGTGACAGAGCAGAGCTATGTTCTGATAAGAAAAAGCCCATCCATTTAGCCATTTTGCGATCTTGATATTGACGTGCAGCTTTAGATGATAAGTAAGACCGATCTACACTCACTCTAAACCATCCAATCCGCCTGCTCCGCCTGCTGCATGACCACCCATCAACTTGCTTCGAGCAATGGAACGAGAACTTTCTAGTAAGGCGCTAGCTTTTAAAACAGAGACGTAGCCAAAACGTTTTCGAATAGCATCTACTGTTTTATCGAGGCGCTCTTCTTTTGATATTTGTCTTGGCTCTTCAAAAAGCGAAAAGTAATGGATGTTTTCTTCTACCAAGCCCGAATAACGAACACCAATATGGCGAACGGGTCCGTTTTTATATTTAGAGCGAAAGAGCTCAATCACAGTGGCTGTTAAGACTTTTGTTTGCTGGCTAGGATCGATTTTGGTTTGAGCTCGAAGAGGAGATAGGTCAACTGCTTTGGAATAACCGACAGAGACAGAGACCAGCTGTGCTTTTTTGCCAGCCCGTCTTAAACGAATGGCCACTTGTTCTGCCATTTCACTTAAAAGCAATTCAATATCTGCTTGCTGAGTATAATCATGTGGTAAAATTTGCGAATTACCGATAGCTTTAGACTTCGGACGATAAGGCTCACTAACTTTACTTTCGTCGACCCCATTGGCATGAAAGAATAATTGCAAGCCAATTACACCGAACTCCTTTTTTAATTGTTCAGGATTAGCATGGGCTAGATCATAAATGGAATGAATCCCTAACTGATTGAGTCGTTTGGCTGTGCGCTTACCAATCCCCCAAAAATCAGTTAAATTTGGAATGGCCCATACTTTGCTTGCAACATCTTCATAGGACCAATTTGCTCGCATGGTCGGCTTCTTTTTAGCCTCGTTATCTAAAGCGAGCTTAGCTAATAAAGGATTGGCATTAGAAAGACCAATGGTTGAAGCGATTCCTGTTTTACGCCAGATATCCAGTTGAATTTTACTAGCTAACATTTCTAATTTGTCTCGACGTGACACCTGACGATCAGGAATAAAGTAGTTCAAAACATGCGTTAAATCAATAAAGCTTTCATCAATTGAATAGGGGAGAATATCTTCTTCAGAAGCATACTGGGTTAACAGCTTTAAAAGGTCGATATTCTTTTTAATATAAAGGTCCATCCTGGGTGGCACAAATAATGAACGTTTGGCCCAAGATTCAATATAACGAACATAGGCAGGATCCGTTCGTAAGCCATTACGTCGAGCGTTGCGATAGTTGAATCGTCGATTATGAAGAGAGAAGGGTAAATCATAAGTTCGTCCCACATTGCTACGCCCAAAAACTTGCTTAAAAATGGGAGAAGAAGCCAAAATCAGACCTTGAGAAGTGTCTGTTTGACTCATGACACAAAGGCTTGTTCTTAGAGGATGCAAGCCACGCTCAACACACTCTACGCTCGCATAGAAGGATTTCATATCGATAAAAGCAATATCAGATTTAGGTTCACGGCTATAATCAATAATAGTCATTACAAATTCCTCCTGTAAGCAACAGTTTAATACGAACGGATGTTCGTGTCAATAGCGAAAATAATTTAAAGAATTTTATGAGATAGGAAACATTTTAAAAAGAGCATTTTATTACTGTTTTTAAAATAAAATTTCTTAAAAAGAGCTACAATTATTACTATTCACCAAAATACAGTAAAAAAATAAGATAATTTAAAAAACGCTTTCATATAACTTTTTTTCGTGTATAATATAAGCATAGTAATAACTCGAGTTTGCTAAAAAATTCCAAATGGAGGGGAAAAAATGTCAGAGAATAAAAATGACAGAATTAAAATCAAAACGGGTTTAGTCGGTCGGTTGCTGATAGCTATTGCAATGGGTATTTTGATTGGGCGTTTGCCATTTGTTCCTGAATGGTTTATTAGAATTTTAGTTACTTTATCTAGCCTGTTTTCAGCCTTTTTAGGTTTCTTTATTCCTTTAATGATTATTGGTTTAGTAACTAAAGGAATTGCAGATCTTACAGAAGGAGCAGGCAAATTACTAGGTATGACAGCTTTAACAGCTTATGGATCAACCCTTATAGGGGGGACTTTTGCTTACTTTGTGGCAACAAGTATTTTTCCTAGTTTTATTACCAGTGATTTAGTCAATAAGATTACTGAAGCAGGAGAAGGAGCTACTCCATTCTTTACGGTTCCGATAACGCCTATTTTAGAAGTTACAACAGCGGTTGTGCTGGCTTTTATGATGGGGCTTGTTATTTCGTGGTTACGGGCTAATCGAAATTCTGGACAGGTACTTTACCAATTGACTGTTGAGTTTGAAGAAGTGGTAGTTAAAGTATTAGAAACGGTAATTATTCCCTTGTTGCCAATTTATATTCTAGGAAATTTTGCAAATATGTCTTATTCTGGATCGGTATTTGCAGTACTATCTATCTTCTGGAAAGTATTCGTTATTGTCATCATTATGCATTTACTTTATGTTAGTTTATTATTCATTGGTGCAGGAAGCTATGCTGGGAAAAACCCATTACGACTCATTAAAAATCAAATTCCAGGTTATATGACGGCAGTTGGGACCCAGTCATCTGCTGCAACTATTCCGGTGAACTTAGATTGTGCAGAAAATAATGGTGTATCTGAAGAAATTCGTAATTTCGTTGTCCCTCTATGTGCAACTATTCATTTAGCAGGTTCGATGATTACTATTACTTCCTGTGCGACAGCCTTATTATTAATGTATGATCTTCCGCACAGCTTTAGTATAATTTTTGGCTTTATCTGCATGTTAGGTATTGCTATGGTAGCAGCTCCAGGAGCACCTGGAGGAGCTATTATGTCAGCTGTACCATTCTTACCAATGGTAGGAATTGTTGGAGATGCTATGCAACAATTAATGATTTCGCTGTATTTAACTCAAGACTCTTTTGGTACTGCAGCGAATGTTTCAGGAGATAATGCCATAGCAGTTTTTATTGATAAAATATATTCCGATAAGATTAAAAGCTAAAAATAGCACTGTAATAAGCTCTTCATTAGTTAGCCAGCGACCTAACTAATGAGGAGTTTTTTAATACTTAAGAATAAATACATTATTCAGACTTTATTTTTAGAAGTAAGAAGCATAAGATAGGAGTATGAAAGTGAGGGATTAATATGGGATGTACAACAATTTTAGTAGGTAAAAAAGCCTCTTATGATGGGTCAACGCTTGTCGCACGAAACGAAGACTCTGTTTCGGGACAATTTAATGTTAAAAAAATGGTCAAAGTCGATAGTCAAGGACATCCGTCTCACTATCGGTCGGTGTTAGCTCACTTAGAAATTGAGTTGCCAAGTGACCCATTAGCTTATAGTATGACCCCTGATGCTGTAGGAGACCAGGGAGTTTGGGGAGCGTGTGGGGTCAATGCCGCAAATGTTGCCATGACTGCGACCGAAACGATCACTTCCAATGCGCGAGTGTTAGCTGCTGATCCATTGGTAACCTACCAAGAAGCTAGGGGTGAGCAGGGGAGCGATAATTATCAAGCAGAAATTCCTGGAGGTATCTCAGAAGAAGATATGGTATCGCTCGTCTTACCTTTTATACGGTCTGCTCGTGAAGGGGTAAAGCGGTTGGCAAGTTTGTTAGAAGAATACGGCACTTCCGAGATGAATGGGATTGCTTTTCAAGATGTCGATGAAATTTGGTGGTTGGAAACAATAGGGGGTCATCATTGGTTAGCTAAACGGGTACCAGATGATTCCTATGTAGTGATGCCTAATCAATTTGGAATAGATTCCTTTGATTTAGAAGATGCATTCGGTCAACAAAAAGAGCATATGTGTTCAGCTGATTTAAAAGAGTTTATTCAAGAGAATCACTTAGATTTATCAAAAGATGGTCCATTTCAGCCACGTTTGGCCTTTGGCTCAAGAACTGCTGCAGATTTAGTATATAATACGCCACGAGCTTGGGTAATGGGACGCTTTTTCAATCCAACAACTTATAAGTGGGAAGGCTCAGAGGCAGATTACACACCACAATCCTTTGATATCCCATGGTCCTTTGTGCCTGAACATAAAATTACTGTCCAAGAAATAAAAGAGATCCTTTCCAATCATTACCAAGGAACCCCGTATGATCCATATCTTACTAAGGGCTCAAGCGAAATGCGAGGCGCTTACCGGACAATTGGAATCAATCGCAATAATTTTTTAGGCCTAACTCAAATTCGGCCTTATATGCCGGAAAACAACCGCAGTCTTCAATGGATGGCCTTTGGATCAAATGTCTTTAATGCCATGATTCCTCTATATCCTCAAGCGAGTGAATTTCCGGCTTATCTCACTCAGACAGATGATCAAATCACAACGGACAGTCTGTATTGGTCTGCTAGAATGATTGCTGCTTTAGCGGACGCACATTATTATCAAACGCAAACAGTGATAGAGTCTTATCAGTCCAAGGTGGACCATCAAGCTTTAGCAATCATTAAAGCCTATGATCAAAAACTTGCAACAAGCCCTAGCTCTCAAAGTCAGCAAGTATGCGAGCAAGCCAATCATAAACTGGTCGCTATGTTACAAGAAGAAACACATCAGACGCTTAAAAAGGTATTAGATATTGCTTCCAATGGCATGAAGAATGCCTATGCTCGATCTGATCAATAAGTTTTATGTCTAGCAAATAGGAACCGACCCCCAACCGTTAGCTTTTTGTCTAACGGTTGGGGGTCTTTTGGTTTGATAAAGTCTGCCTAAGAAGCCAGCAAAAGAAGAGGGTAGCTGTATGAGTGAATAGGGTCTGATTATTAGTTTTTGAGTGATCGGCAATCACATTGGTTTGATAAGCAGATTCAATCATTGTTCTTGTTAATTCAGCAGTTTGAGAATTAGGACGAAAGAGTCTTTTAACGAAGTCAGTCGTTCGCACATTCATAAATGATTTATCGACTGGAAGTGGTTGATAGATTGGACTAGTTAGGGCGCTTAAAGTAATGTATTTTACTTATTTGAGAGGCGCGTCTTTATCATTTATCCAATCGCAACATAAGACTTTGGGAAAGTATCCAACGATTTTTTCTTCTCTTAAGTTAAAAAAGTTCGGTGTTGTTCAATATTTTAGAGATATTATTTTTTATTAAGTATAATGATATGGACTTTATCAAATGTTAGGAGTAAGATAAGATTACATAAATTATTTAATTTTATGTTTTAAGGAGGAATAATATGTTAGGAAAGAATAACGTTACAGAGTTACAAAAGAAAAATGCTAGAAAGAAAAAAATCTATAGTTTAAGAAAATATAGTGCAGGCTTAGCATCCGTTGCTATTTCAAGTATGTTCTTTTTGGGTTCGAATAGTGTTTTAGCAGCAGAAAACACTACGGAAACTTCCCAAATTGAAGAATTAGGATATGATGATAAGGACCAAGGTATTCAACCTCTAAGTAAGTCAGTTGAGGTAAAAAAACAAGTTGAAACCCCTGCAGTCATTAAAATTGATGATGCAGAAATATCGGCTGTTGATCATAGTTTATCAACAGCAATTGTAGAAACTGTAGAATCAGTTGATTCTAACGAGATTCATAGTGAAGAAGTGTTAGCAGAGACTAACAGTACCGAAATGAGTGTGGAATCATCAACTGATGAGAAAACAGTAGAGCAGGAGAGCGTCTCAACTTCTACCCCAGAAACAGTCAGCAGCTTAGTTGAAGAGACAACTGAGAGTTCTACTGAAGAATCTATATCTGCTGAAGAAGAAATAGTTTTAGAGGAAGAGCTAATCATTGATGAAGAAGCCGCTGTGATTGAAGAAAGTGTAGTCAATGAGTCAGACTCCATCGTTAATTCAGAAGAAAAAAGTTTGGGAGAATCAGATGGTCACTTAAGTGAACTTCATCAATTAATTGATGGTGAAATTGATCGCGAGGCGGTGATCCGTCAACAATTAGCAGAGATATACAGTGCTGAAGAAATTGAAGGAATCCTTTCAGGCGTTGATAAAGAGACCCTTCAAAATGCGTCCGCAGAAGTTTTGATGGAGAAAATTACTCAAGCTGGGATTGATTATGCTGAAAAACACTCTGGCTTTCAAATGTTTGCTATCCAAAATGCCACAGGAAGAGATGTAAAGGATTTAATCCAATTTAGTGATTTGCAATTTAAAATACTTGGTGGGGATAACCCAAATGAATTGCAACCGACTTCACAGGGGAAAATTGCGTTTACTGGTAAGTACCAATTAGACAATGCTATTAAAGCAGGCGATTTTTTTGATGTTAACTACGGCGATTATGTATTGCCTGGAGGCATAGATGTACCTCGAAATAGTGTTCATTTGCTAGATAGTCAAGGCAATTTAATTGCACAAGCATTTTATGATCCGGAATCCAATACCACTCGTTACATATTCACTCAATATGTGGATCATAACAAGGATATAAAAGGATCTTTTAATGATCAACTGGTGGCCAATCGAGATACAGCTGTAGTTGATAAGAAATCGTATCCTGTTACAGTAACTATTGGAAATCAAACCAAGAGTCAAGATATAATTGTGGATTATGGAAATAATAAGAATAGAAAAGTAGTTCAAGCAATTAGTGAATTAGGGAAAGATTCACAGGGTCGGAAGTTATTTAAATATACTATTTATCTAAACAATGGTGGGGAAGAAGTTGGAAGGTATTCAGATATTCGACTTTTAGCTGATAAATTCCATATTGACCCTGATTCGTTGGAAGTTCACAAAGTGAAACCTAAGAAATCAAATAATTCAGCCTATCCTTCTCAAATTATGCGCGATAGCCTAATCCCTGACCTTAATGGCGATAGTGAGAATTATAGGGTAACTAAAGAAAAAGGTAACATTTTGAATGACGGCAATAAAAGCCGTATCCATTTAGGAACAATGTTAGCAAATGAACGTTACATAGTCACTATGACTTTTGTAGAGGATGCGCCAGGTGCTTCTGATGTACTTGAAAAACCAAGAGTAACCACTTATCTTCATAAGGACGCTAATCCAAGCGGCAACCCTATTGCTCAGGGTGGTTCATTTATAGGCAAAACAAGTGTATCCTCTACAGGTGAAAGTACAGAAGAAACCGGATCATTCATAGAACATCATATTTATCAAACAAAAAAATCAGACGGTTCGATTGTGATTGATTTAAAAGATGATAAGTCGGCTCAAACTGGTAAATGGAACGAGTTTTATCGAACGCAAAAACAAGATAAAGAGGGCTATCAACTTGTTGAGATAAAAAATTTAATTAACAATCCAAAATATAATGAGGATGGTAGCCCTGCTACAGGAAGTTATAAACCAGAGAAGACAATTGAAATAACCTATGTGTATCAAAAAGACGAAACTCCAACGCCTGAACCCGATCCTAATCCGAGTGTCAAAGATGAACTTTATGAGATGACAGTTGAAGATGAAGGTTTTGGTTCTGTGTTCCAATATAATAAAGACTTAGCTCCTGGAACTATCAAAAAGGTTCAAGAGGGTCGATCTGGTAGATATCGTGTTTTATATAAGCATGTTAACCCAGAGGAAATACCAACACACTCAGATGGAAGTTTTTATGAAAACTTTGTAGAAATAAATGGAAAATATTGGCAAGAAGTTTCACGTGAGACGATCCAAGAAGCCAGACCAGACATTTTCCAATATAATTTCGTAACGATTACTGAAACAATTAAAAAAGAAGACGGTGGGGTAGAGATTCATTATAATGATGGAACGACTATCGTGATACCAGGGCCTGAAAAACCTGCTGATCCTGAAAAACCACTTTTACCATCCCAACCAATTGTGGAAATTACTCCGGGTGAAGAAGATGGGCGGAATGGTAATTATGTTACCATTAAAATTTACAATCCAAACACTGATGTCTATGAATCTGATAAAACTATCTTTATACCAGATGGATCTGATGGACAAAATGGTCAAAATGGTCAAGATGGAAAATCACCAACTGCAGAAGTCGTAGATAATGGCGATGGTACTCATACCATTACGATTACCA
>NZ_JBNUPM010000010.1:0-69326 GCF_050409425.1 Facklamia sp. P13064
CTCGAGGAAAAAGATGAGAATAGAAATTCTCACTTTTTCCTCGAGTTCACCAAGCGAAGCGCGGTAATTTTATCCCGCAAATTTTTAAAATTTCAGGACATTTTCATTTACGGTTGACACACTTATTTTAAAATATCAAAATTAACTGTTTAAACTTGCTATCTTTTGGAGGTCACAGTACAACTGAACCTCTAATTTTTGAGGGTAGATTTTCTGACACTCTTTTTCTAACTAAATAGAGTCATTATTCTCCATATTTAATGAAGTGTTTAAGATATTTATATATAGAAAAAAAAGAATACGGTATCACTATTACAAGTACGGGAATGATTAAAAACCCAGTTTGAATACCAAAAAAATCTAAAATATAAATAATTATTAAAAAGCTACCTACGAGTAAAGTAATAGACGAAGCTCCTACTGCACCTTTTTTTGAATTTCAATCGGGTTGTCTTTAAAATTATTCCCAGCAACTATTCCGTACCATTTTCCTCTTCTAAGTTGAATACCAATGATTATTAATAAAAGACCAATAATAATTAACAAGAACACCACTAGCACTTCCTTTTATCTTTAAAGTAGCAATGTGTAAAATTTTTAAAATTCAATGTTCATAAACTTTCAAGTATATGAATAGAAGTTTTGTCACTCTGAATATACAAATAATTAACTCAAGATGGCAAAATAATTTTGTCAAGTAATATATAAAGCTGATTAGTGTTTATCATCAAGAAATTTTAGAAGATATAACTCTTATTTTAAGAGAGAAATATTTGTTTTAATCGCGAAGAAGATGATACAGGAAACTTTGGACGAATTTTTGCTTACGATGATAAAGATGAACGAGAAGATATTCTTCATCATTTAGGATTAGAAATCACTAATGAGAATATTGAGTGGTTAAAAAATCTACCAAAATATCATTGCCTTTATTTAGATTTACGAGGACGTGTTGGTAAAATGCTTGTCTACTGTCCTTATGAAGAAATCCATCAAATGCTGCAAACGGTCAAAAAAAATACAAGTGCAGATGTGGAAACAACCTTTAGCGCTTAGAAAGGAGCTGCTATGTTACTAAAAGATTTATTTGATATTGACAGTTTCCAATCTTTTTTTGAAAAAGGCGGCTGGTTTAGCATCAATGAAAATTTAAAAAGTGTGCTAAATGCGTTGCTCAATATTGCCTTTGGCTTAATCAAATACCTTGTTCTGGCATTAGATTATGTGATAGACAAACTCTTTAGTTTAAATTTATTAGAAGGAGTATTACCAGATTTATTCTCTACTACCGGTGCTATTTACAACAAATTATTCAGTGTTGTAGGGATTCTCCTTTTTACATTTGTGATTGTCATTTCAGTGAAGGATTTTTTTGAAAAAGGAATCAGCAAGGCATTAATTCGTTTTGGTATATTCACCTTAATCTACGTTGGCAGTATGACCTTCTTTGCCGATGGTGCCAACAAAGTTCAAGAAGTGAATACCCTTTCTCAAAATGTGCAAGGACAGTTAGTTGATTTAACAAGTGGTAGTCTAACAAAAAACACTGGCAATATCAAAGAAAAGTTACTTGGATCAAATCAACAACTAGACGGAACAAGTAATATCCGAAATCTCATTTTTGATGAATTTGTTATTAAACCGTATGCTTTACTCAACTTTGGAAAAACAGACGTATCAAAAGAGCAATTTGAATCCTATCTCGTTAAAAGTGGCGAAACATTTGATCAAAAAAAAGACAGACGAAATTGCAGATAAAATAAAAAAAGACTCCGAAAAAAGTTCTTATCTCACCTCAGATCGTATGACCGAAAAAGTTGCTGTTTTATTAAATACATTTATTATGCTAATCGTGATTGGAACGGCTGTACTAATTATCGGAGTTGCAAACATTTTAATCCAGCTATTAATTTACGGCATCCTCTTTCTCTTTCCTTCAATACTATTTTTAGCTTTGATTCCAAATATGCACCATCTGTTAAAAAATGGCTTCATGTTATTAGGAACACTGTTTGCTTCAAAGATAGGGATTGGATTCGGTTTTGGTCTCTTGTTCTCTATTTTAAATTTGTTAGATACTTTTTTTGTTGTCACAAACATTGTCACTATGATTGTGGGACTGTTTGTCAAAGTTTTGTTGGGGCTATTTATCTGGAAGAATAAAGGACAGATTGTTCGTTCATTGACGAAAGGTAAAGCAGAGTTAAAAGACTTTTCTTTCAACCCAAAACAAGCTATTCAAGAAAGGCAACAACAACGAGCACAAAAAGAAGATCAGCAAAATCGCTATGCTGAACAAGACTATAAAACACAAACCGCAGAAAATGATTATCTTCGATCAGGTATAGAGCTAGATCACGCTTATCGTCAAAATGAACTACAGGATAATTTATTAGTGCAAGCTGGGGAGGAAGAAACTTCTCTTTATCAAACGACAATGCCTTTTGATAAACAACCAATGGAGTCCAAAGAAGAACCACTTCCTACCGATACTTTTGATGCAAACGACTCAGAAGAATCATTTAACTATCCTGTTGAGAAAACTCCTGGTTCTGTCTCAAATACAGAGCCATTACTCGCTGAAACCGCATTACCTACAGAAGAGGTTGATGATCATTTGCTTAGCCCAGATGCTTTAACAGATGAAACAGAAATACCTGTTGAATCAGTCATTGAAACAAGCAATGTAAAGGACGACTCATCAGAAACAGAGCCACACCTCCCTTCTCCAGATTCAGAACAAGAAGCTCAGCAACTAGAAAAAGAAATCAGTCATCTAAGGAAAGAAACCTATACTACGCCAGAATTTAGTGAGGAACAAGCCTATGAAAATGCGTAAGTTATTTCCCTTGCTTTTTTTGGGCTTCTTTTTCGTTTTTTTATGCTCATCGCTGGCAGTAGTTCTTCTACTACACACACAGCCTCCGAAGAAGGACAAAACCTGCCAGAAGTAGTGCTTCGTTAGAAAGATAAAGTCACAAAAGAAGTTACTAAAAATGAAATTCCAGAAGCGGTTCCTTACTTATTAGGAATCATTATGGCAGAATCAGGTGGAAATTCAGAAAAATATCCCGATATAATGCAATGTTCCGAAAGCCAAGGAAAACAACCAAATTCAATTCAAGATCCAAACGAATCTATTGAGGTTGGCGTAAAATATTTTGCAGATATGTGGAAAGGACATCGTGATTACGATGTTTTAAATATTGTACAAGCCTATAATTTTGGCGGTGGCTTTCTAAGTCATTCAGGTAAGAGCTACTCTCTGGATAATGCAATTCAATTCTCAAAAACTCAAGCAGGTGGAAAAACAATCACTTACACTAATCCTATAGCTGTCAGCTTAGGCTATGATTATCGTTATGCGTACGGCAATATGTTTTATGCTCAAATTGTTAAGCAATACATCACGTCTACTTCCAACAACAATAGTCAAGGGAATGCAGCAATTGTAAAGGCAGCACTTAAAGAATTGGATGAAGGAACACATGAGGGTGGAACGAAATATTGGCAATGGTATGGCTTTGATGGACGTGTAGAATGGTGCGCTATTTTTGTTTCTTATAATGCGGAAAAAGTTGGGGTTAAAATGGAACGTTTAGCCTATTGCCCAACAGGTATTGAAAACTTTAAAGCTAAAAATCAATGGCTAGAAGGAGGGAATCTTCCTAAAAGTGGTAATATATCTTTTTTGATTGGGATGGTGATTCTATCAGTGACCATGTTGGGATTGTTGAGAAAGTGGAAAATGAAGTTGTTTACACACTTGAAGGAAATTCTGGTGATATGATTGCAAAACAAAATTATAAAAAAAACAGCCCTTATATTATGGGGTATGGGACACCTTGACTTTATTCACATAGTTTTTCAAAAGTTTTCAATTTAACATAAATTATTCATGTTCAATAAAAATAGCGCAAAATCATATAAAACCCAAATACCTCATGAGAAAATTTGGGTTTTACTTTTTATTCATTTTAGAATTTATGCATCTATCTATGGTTTTCAGCCTTCGAAAACTTCTAATAAAATTGGATCTACATCATTATTTTGAATATCAGTTACAACTTTCAACATAATATCTTTATCTAATTTGCAAGACACAGTCATTCTGTTTTGATTATAGATACCATCTACAATTTCTTGATTTGTTTTTACTTCATCATTTCTTGCTTCTGAAGTAATTTGATTATAATCACCTAATACAAATGCGATTGAATCCCACACCCAGCGATCCCGATCTATCGATTTTTCACCAGAATCAATGACAGAAGTATGATTTTGTATAATTAATGCTAACCATCCGGGAAGATAATTAGCAACAGTGTTAGGAAATACATGTCCGATTATTTCTACACTCATTGATTTATCTGAAATAGAAATATTAGAATCATAGTTTAATGTGTATCGATCTTTTGAAGCGCATACCATTTGTCTCGTATTGTTATTGTAGTCTAAAGCCAGATATGATTTTAATAAATCATCGTTTTTAATGTGAACTACCTTTGGTGTTACCCAATAATCTATTGTTTCAGGAATTGATGATGCCGAAACCTCAGAAAATGGCATTAAAAGGAGTAATACTATCACAAACGCTAACAATGTGCTAATTAATTTTTTCACTATTTATTCACCTTCCTTCATTTTTTTAGTGTGATAATCACGGTTGCTTGTTGATTTTCATTTTTTATGGAGATTAAACCATTCATTTTTTTTATCATCAAATCTGACATATATAAACCTAGCCCAAAATGCTCTTTTTCCCTTTGACATTTATCGGAATAAAATGGAATGAACTCCCCCTTTAAATACTCATCTGAAAATAGAGAATCTGTATTACTAATAGAAATTGTAGTTTCTGAAAGAGTTTGGATAACCGAACATTCAATTTCTCCACCTATGTCTACATGTTCAACTGCATTTGATAAAACATTTTGAATAATCCTTGTAATCATTAGTTGATCACAATATATGGTTATCAAATTGTCTTTGTAATTTTCTCGGATTTTAATTTCATTCATTTTACATAACGAAGAGAACTCTAATATAGTCGAATGTAAAATATCAATTATGTTAAGTTCTTCATATTTCAAAGTATAGCTATCAGTGTTTAAACGAGTTATTTTGAGCAACTCAGTTAATAATTTATCGATTCTAGAAACTTCAGAAGCAATCACAGAACATCTTTCCAGCACAGCGGAATCTTCTGATAACATCTCTAATAATTCAGTTTCAGCATTGATTATAGTTAATGGTGTTCTTACATCATGTGCAATAGAAGAAAATAATTGTTTCTGTACAATTGATTTTTTTCGAGATTCATCTAATAAATTGTTTAATTCAATCCTCATTTTATTGACCTGTCTAGATAATTCACCAAATTCTTTGTCATTAAAATCGGGTAGTGGCGTTGATAAATCCCCCTCTTCAATCTCTTTTAAATGAGTTTCTACTATTTTAAATTTTGACCGAATCGCTCGATATAGTTTAGTAGTAAAAATGCTAAGAAAAATAATAAATAACATAAATGGACTAGCTACTATAAAATATTGAAATACAACATTTATATAATCTACTACCTGATTGCCTGTTGAAAAGGCAGGATAAATCATTAATATTTTGACAGTAGGATAATGATCAAATACTTTAAAAGAATACATTTCATTATTTTCCACAAATGAGTGAGTACCATTAGACGTTTCGTTCAACTTAATACCATTATTTGGAAAATCATCACTTTTGATTTGTTTCTTCCCATCAATAGTTATCAAATATTGAAATTTAGAATCTTTATTGGGAATATCCCTGTTTTCGCCTAATAAAAGATTGGGGATTTCTTTCTCTACAGATTTTAAAAAAGACTCCGAATAAACTTTTTCATAATAATTTCTAGGGAATACAGATAACCAAATTAACCAAAATATAAGTATTACAAAAAACAAAGCAACTGTAGATGTAACTACTTTTATGACCAATAAGTTGAATGAACGCTTAAGTGAATAGTTATTTTTCATATTTAGGCTCCCAAATATAACCCAATCCATATTTGGTCTGTATGTATGAAAAATTAGAATCATGTTCAGCTAATTTAGATCTAATTTTTTTGATGTGTTCAGTAACTGTACTTAAACTACTTTCGCTATCATATCCCCAAATTGTTTCGAAAATTTGATCTTTACTTATAACACTTCCGATATTACTAATTAATTTCTCTATAACTAAATATTCTTTCTTAGGGAATACAACAATAGTATCATTTACAACAATCTGCTTTTTTTCTTTATTCAAAACTACGTTTTGAGTACGGATCATTTTTCGGGGAAGATTGTTTCTATTTTCTCTTCTTAGATGGCTATCTATCTTTACTTTTAACTGCTTTAAGCTAAATGGTTTAGTAATGTAATCATCTCCACCACTTTCTAAACCGCTAATAATATCTTCTTCTAATCCTAAAGCGCTAATAAAAATAATTGGGTATGAAATAGTATCCCGGATACGTTTACAGATATTAATACCATTAATATTGGGCAGCATAACATCCAATAGCATTAAATCAAAATATGAAATATCTATCTCATCTAATTCCTGAAATGAATGAACAACAGTCACTTTATAGTTATTCATTTCTAAATATTGTTTTACCAAATCTGTGATTTGAATATCATCATCAACATAAATAATCTCAATCATAAAAATCTCCACCATTGTTTGTCTAATCAAGTAAAAATACTGCATCCCAATTGGTCTCTTTATTCCCTATCATAGACAAAATAGGAAGCAATACACCAGTTACACCATCAAGTATACCAATAGTATTAATCATTTTCATCTCTTGTTGATTTTGATCGTTTGTATTGTGCTCCCAATTAGGAAATCCAAATGGAAGTTTTTCATCGTAAAAAGATATAGTTTCATTCATCAATCGCTTAGACTCAAGATTGAACGCCTCAATTTTGGTATTTTCATAAAATTTCTTATAAATATATGAGACACCAATATAACCATGGCAAAATGTTGGTGATATAAGCCCAATTTCAGAATCAATAGCTGCTTCCATAGTTTCACAAGCTATATTCAAAAGTTTCTTATTTTTTAAAGCTTGTGAAGCTTTCAATATACTTAGGCACTTTGATCACTCCTTCACATTTTTTATATCAGTAACCGATTACAATTTGAAGTATAAACATAGAATGTAAAGTTTTTATAAACTATCTCTTTTTTTATTTGTTTATAAAAAAGTTATTATTTGTTGTTAAACTAAAATCACTCAATTAGGAGAGGAGCATGGAACATATGGGTTTACTATTAAAAACAGAGAGTTTAACAAAAGAATTTAGCAGACAAGTCGTTGTTAATTCACTCTCTATAAGTGTAAAAAAAAATTCGATTTATGGTTTAGTTGGGCCAAATGGAGCTGGAAAATCAACAACCTTAAAAATGCTAACAGGTAGTTTAAAACCTACAAGTGGGGAAATAATAATTACTGAAGAAGCAAATAATATTCCTACAATTGGATCATTGATTGAAGATCCTGCATTGTATAAGAACCTAACAGCTGAAGAAAATCTTTTAGTTTTAGTAAAACTTTTTGGGTTGAAAAAAGAGCGAATTAAAGAAGTTTTACATCTTGTTGATTTAGAAAATACTGGGAAAAAAATCGTTGCTAAATTTTCTCTAGGAATGAAGCAACGACTAGGCATTGCAGCCGCATTAATAAGACAACCTGAATTACTCATTTTGGATGAACCCACAAACGGTTTAGATCCCATTGGCATTAAGCAACTTCGAGATTTAATTAAGTCCTTTCCTAAGCTTGGAATTACAGTTATAGTGTCCAGTCATAATCTAAATGAAATTCAGCATATGACTAACTACGTTGGAATTATGAATGCTGGTAGTTTGAAATATGAAGGGACGATACCTGACAATACTAATTTAGAAGATTTCTTTCTGGACAGAATAGACTCTGAAGGAGATGTGGTGAAAACAAAATGAAAAACTATATAGCCGCTGAATATATCAAGGGAAAACGTTCTTTCAGTCATTTTTTCTTTATGTGGTTCCCACTGATGGTTGTACTAATCTGTATTCCATTTTCTCAATTTATGTATTTCGATATAAATTTTTTTGTACCCCTCATTTATAACTGGTGGCCAACACTTTTTTTACCCATAGGATTGGCAGTTTTGGGTTATCAATCAATACAAAGAGAAAAGGAAACTCACACTCAGAATTATTATTATTTGTTAAACCAAAATATGTTCTGGAAAACAAAATTAATTACCTTAGCAACTTACTCATTGACAGCTAACATTTTGATAGCTCTTTTGACCATAATTTTAGAGTTCATCATGTATGATTCATCAAATATTATCATTACGAATGTATTATTAGCATCACTAGTTCTCTGGATCACTACATTATTTATTATTCCACTCTCAATTTTATTGGCACAACTAACAACACCAATTTTATCAATTATTGTAAATCTTTTTGGTATTGTAACAGGCATTTTCACCGCGGTAGGAAACCATTGGTATATAAGTCCTTGGGGATGGTCACTACGTTTGATCACTCCAATAATTAGAACAAATCCAAATGGCACGTTACTACAAGAAAATGATCCGTTAAACTCTACTTCAATAGTCTACCCTGGGCTTGGACTTGCTCTTTTGATTTTCATTATTCTTTATATAAGTGTTCCACTAATCTTATCTCGAACTAGGGAGAGTGAATAATAATGACTTTTTCTTTTAGTGCCGAATGGCTTAAAACAAAAAATTCACCTTTTAGAACAACTTTGTATAGCTTTCCAATCTTGTTTAATCTATTAATTTTTGGATACATCTTTTTTACACACCAAAGAGTATCCGAAAGTAGCTTTTATTCTAATTACTTTTCTATTCTCAATTTCTTATTACCTTTTACTGTAAGTTTCATAGTAGCATTAATGAATAACTGTGAGCGAGAAGCTGGAAACTTCAAAAACATCTTTGGATTAAATCATCACTATTACTTTTTATTATCTCAAAAGTTTATCTTTTCGTATTTAGTGATTAGTTTTGTATTTCTATTTAATTCGTTCCTCACAATTATGTTACTTAAGTTTACATTCAATGTATCTTCTATTGTTTTCTACTCTCATTTTTTTTACGGTTTTGCCTTAACATGGATATCTTTTATAACTTCATATATAATATACTTTTTCCTTAGCATCATTTGTAGTCTTATTACGACTCTTTTTATAGGATTGATCTCCTCGTTATTAACAGCTATAGTAGGTCTAACAGCCTTAGGCAATGGAATTTGGATACTCTTTCCTTTTACATGGGGAATCCGCTTTATTACAATAAGCATTAACAATAAATCCCTAGTTGATTTTTTTTATGAACACACTAATTTCAGCTATGTTCTTTTGGTCTCCCCAATAATTTGCTTTCTTGTATTCATAATTATTTGTGTATCTTTATTCAGAAAATAGTCTGTTGATATAAATAACTATCGTCATCTAATTTTAATTTAATGAAACAGCCAAAAGACTATCAAAATATAATTGATAGTTTTTTTGTTGTTATTAGATAGCTTTAAAACCTTTTATTAATAAAGAGGTGATTATTTTGAATTTATTAGAAGAAAAAAGAGCGTTGATGAAGCTTATAGTTGAACTGATCCATGAAAGAAAAGCAATTACCAGTCTTTATGGGGCAATCGAAAAACGATTAAACCAAATAGAAGAAATTGAAAATACTATTTCTGAAGGACCACCGTACACTAAGACGACTATTATTCCAAAGAAAGAAATTGATTACGCAAAATTTAATGATCAAAAAATAAAGCCTTCTTCTATCCCCTATGACATTATTTCTAAGGATATTTGCGATGTCCTGAAAACTTCTGGTATACCAATGAATGCCTCACAAATTTATTCTGTAGTCACTAAAAATCTACATTTCAATTTAGGTTATAAAAACCTAGTAAATAACATTTTACCAAAAATGGTAGACGATAATAACTTGCCTGTTGAAAAAGTTCATAGAGGTTTTTGGCAGTATAGACATACGGAAAAATCACATAGATAAAGGAGGTAGTTTACATGGCCAGTACTCCAAGCGATAACAAACTAAAAAAATACATTCATATAGGTATACACTATCATGCAAACAACTATTATAGAAAAAAGAGGAACTACTCCACTCGACTACTCCTTACCGATTTTCAAGATATCATGCTCGATTCTTCTTACACAGATAACTATTTTAATATTACCAATATGCCATTACTTGACTTGAAAAACCTTGAAACGTATTTTGAAAATGAAATGCTTATGAAAGCAATCAAACAACTTAATATTAAAGAAAAGAGATTTCTGCTAGAAAAATATGTTATAAAAAAAAGTGATACTGAACTTGCACAAGAAAAGGAAATATCACAGCAGGCAATTTCTATTTACAAGAAAAGGTTATTAGAAAAGTTAAAGGGGTTAATGAAAAGATAATCTCCGATTCGTTCATATACGAGCTCCTCCCTCCCATAGAAAATTAATAAATTACCTATGGGAGGAATAGAATATGGAAACTCTTACTTCTTTAGCAATTAAAGCTCAAAAAGGTGATCGTGAAGCAATGGTGCATTTATACCAACAGTTTCAACCACTTGATTTTGATAAAAATACGCTCAAAATGAATGGTAACATTACTTTTAAAGAGCTTTACGAAGAATTTATTGAACAATACCGCTTGAAAGTGAAACCTTCTACTATCATGATAACAAGAAGAGTGATTGAAGATCATGCATTGGAATATTTTGGTGATAAAGTGCTGAAAGATATTTCCGTACGATTTTGTACTCAAGTCAATCGGCGTTGGATTAGAGATGGATATAAACAAGCCTATTATTTTCGGCGAGCTGTTGCTCAGATTTTGTAATATGACGTACAGCAGGAACTTATCCATGAAAACCCAATGCGAAAAACCGAACCAATCAAACGTCAAGAAATTGATGAAAATTCAGTGGCTACAGAAACAATGACTGTTTATACACCAAAAGAATTAGCTATTTTCCTAGAATCCTGTAAAAAACATGGCAACATGAAAATAGAGACTTACTTTCGTGTTCTATCTTATACAGGCGCCAGAAAGTTAGAAATACTTGCATTGGAATGGAATGACATTAATTTTGATAGTAAAAAATTGACGATCAGTAAAACCTTAGCTGAGGTTGAAAGCAGTCCTAATACTAAAGTGACTAAAGTAGCTAGCCAAAGTGCTAAAACAACTGCTGGAAAAAGAACAATCTCGATTGATACAGAGACAATGACAATGTTGAAGAAATGGCAAATCAGACAAAAATTCGAGTTTAATATTTTAGGCTTCAAAACAACCGATAAACATCAACTTGTCTTCGCAAATAGAGAAAATAAATTTTGTCGTCCTGGTCAAGCCAATGATTGGTACGATGTAATTGCAACTAAATACAATTTAAAACGAATTACTCTTCATGAATTTAGAAAGACACATGTCTCTCTTTGCGCAATGGCCGATATGAGCTTAGAGGATATTATGTATCGTGTCGGTCATAAAGATTCTAAAATGACTCGTCAGGTCTATAACTACTTCTATCCTGAACGTGAAGAACGAAGTGCAGATCGATTCGCACAATTCATTGAAAAAGAGAAATATTTGTTTTAAACGCCGTTGTAGTTAGTTTTGTAGTTAGTTTGCTTTTTCTAAAAAAAGAAACGTTAGAAACATTGATAAATCAACATTTCTAACGTTAAAATTGAGATTACCCAACACTGCCTTCCATCTCATAAGCGATCAGACGATTCAACTCGACGGCGTATTCTAATGGCAATTCCTTGGCAAAAGGTTCGACAAAGCCCATGATGATCATTTCAGTCGCTTTTTCTTCGCTAATACCACGACTCATTAAGTAAAAGAGCTGTTCTTCAGAAATACGTGATACCTTGGCTTCGTGCTCAAGTGAAACATTCGAGTTATGTACTTCATTGAAAGGGATGGTATCTGATTTTGATTTTTCATCCATAATAATAGTATCGCACTCTACGTGGGATTTAGCTCCATCAGCTTCAGGCCCAAAGTACAACTGCCCCATATAATCGACATTTCCCCCATCTTTAGCAATCGATTTGGAAACAATGGTTGAGGAAGTGTTTGGAGCATTGTGATAGATTTTAGCTCCAGAATGTTGATGTTGTCCCTCGCCGGCAAAGGCAATCGATAAAACAGTACCTCTTGCACCCTCTCCATTTAAACGACATGAAGGGTACTTCATGGTCTTATAAGAGCCTAAGTTGCCGTCCACCCATTCCAAGGTGCCACCTTCTGCAACGGTTCCCCGTTGGGTAACTAAGTTATAAACGTTGTTAGACCAGTTTTGGATGGTCGTATACCGGCAAGTAGCATTTTTCTTAACTACGATTTCCACCACCCCAGTATGCATGGAAGTAGCGGAATAAGTTGGAGCAGTACAGCCTTCCACATAATGCACGCTGGCTCCTTCATCCACAATAATTAAGGTGCGTTCAAATTGTGCCACACTCGAATTGTTTAAACGGAAATAGGCTTGAAGTGGCATATCAACTTTAACCCCTTTAGGAATATAGATAAAAGATCCACCACTCCAACAAGCTGAGTTTAAGGCTGTTTGAAAGTTTTCATTGGGATGAATGACTGAGGCAAAATGTTCTCTAAAAAGTTCGGGATGGTCTTTTAAAGCAGAGTCGGTATCGGTAAAGATTATGCCTAATTTATCCACTTCGTCTTTCATTCGCGAATATACGGTTTCTGATTCATACTGAACACTGGTTCCAGCTAAGAAAGCCCGTTCGGCTTCTGGCACACCTAGACGTTCAAAAGTTTCTTTAATTTTGTCTGGCACCTCATCCCATGTACGAACAGGTTGGTCGGTTGCTTTTAGATAGTAGATATAATCGTCGAAATTTAAATCAGATAAATCAACGCCCCAGGTAGAGACTTTTTTATTGCGGAAAGTTTCATAAGCTTTTAACCGGAAGTCAAGCATCCACTCGGGTTCATCTTTTTCTTTTGAAATCGTACGGATGACTTGCTCATTAAGTCCTTTTCCAGTCGAAAAGAGGATTTTAGCATCGTCTTTAAAACCGTATTCGTATTCACCTAATACAGGAACTTCTGACATTATTCATCTTCCTTTCTTTCAATGCCATCTTGATGGAGCAATTGTTCATTGCGGTTTTGATCGAGTCCGTACTCGACGGCTCGCCAAGAAAGAATGGCACATTTATAACGGGCTGGAAAATTTTTGACGCCAGCCAAAATAGCTGCATCTTTTAATTGTTTGCGTAATTCAGCTTCATCTTTTTCTTCTTCATCGTTACCGATTGTTCCACCTACTAATTGATTGAAGTCATGCACTAATTGGATGGCTTCATCAACCGTTTTACCAATCATTAAATCGGTCATCATACTGGCTGAGGAAATAGAAATGGTGCAACCTTCACCATTAAAAGCAATTTGTTCAATCTGATTATCTTTAACAATCATATCCACAGTAATGGCATCACCACAAGTTGGGTTGAGTAATTGCATTTGATGGGTAGGTTTTTCTAAATGCCCTCGATGATGAGGGTTTGAAGAATGGTCAAGTACAATCGTACGATAGAGTTGGTCTAATCGACTAAGTGCCATAAGTGAAAAACTCCTTTATTTCTTTGGTAGCTTCTATAAAACGGTCGACTTCTTCAAGAGTATTATAAACCATCAGGCTGGCTCTTAAAGTGGCTGGAGTTTCAAGCAGACGCATCAAGGGTTGAGCACAGTGGTGTCCTGCTCGGACTGCGATCCCTAATTGATCATAACCTGTTGCAGCATCATGCGGATGGACTCCCTGAATATTAAAAGAAAGAATACCATGACTTTTAGCCGATTCAGGAGTATAAAGAACGACGTCCTCTAACTCTTTCATTCCTTGATACAGTCTATCGCCTAATAATTTCTCTTGGGCTTGAATTTGATCAAAGCCAATAGCTTCAATCCACTGAATTGCTTGAGTCAACCCAACCACTTGAGCGATTGCCTGGGTGCCGGCTTCAAACTTCCATGGAGCTTGTTTGTAGTTGGATTGAGTATCCTCTACTAGGTGAATCATCTCACCACCGAAGCTAACCGGTAAGCAGCTTTCATGATGTTCTTTAGCTAAATAGGTGATCCCCAATCCCATCGGACCATACATTTTATGGCTTGAGAATGCATAGGCATCAACTTCCCATTCCTTCAAATGTAAACGAATATGTGGACTGGCTTGAGCGCCATCAACAATCAAAAGGGCACCTTGTTGGTGGGCCCATTGACTGAGAGCTTGAATGGGTTGCTGTACACCTAACACATTTGAAAAGTGTTGAATAACAATTGCTTTGACTGGCTGATCTTTATACTTACGTGATAAAGCTTCTACATCCACTTGATAATCAGCAGTTAGGTCCATAAATTTGAGCTTAGCTTCGGTGCGTTTACATACTTCTTGCCAAGGCACTAGGTTGGAATGGTGCTCTAAGCGCGTTGTGAGTATGATATCTCTATCTTGAAGGCGTGGTTCGATGAGTCCACGAGCAATTTTGTTGATGCTATCGGTTGTCCCTGAGCTAAATGAGATGCAGGCACTGGCTTCTGCCCCGACAAAAGCCGCAATTTTTTCACGACCTTTTTCAAAGGCTTGGGTAGCGCGCTCACTTAGGGTATGTACGCCGCGGTGAACATTGGCATTATCCTGTTGATAATAGGCAACAATTGCCTCGACCACTGATTGAGGGGTCTGGGAAGTCGCCGCATTATCAAAGTAAATAAGTGGCTCATCATTAACGATTTGATCGAGTATAGGAAATTCTTGACGAACTTTTAAAAGATTTTGTCTAGTCAAGGCTATCACCTGAATTTATGCTTTCTAATTTTTGGTCTAAAGCATCAATCATCATTTGTCTTCTCTCAGGATCTTTAATTTGATTTAAAGTTTGCATTAAGAAGCCACGGATGACTAGATATTCTGCTTTAGTGCGATTTACTCCACGAGTCATTAAATACCATAATTGACTGTCATCTACCTTGGATACGGAGGCAGCGTGTCCTGCAGTCACTTCAAATTCATCAATTAAAAGAATGGGGTTAGCATCACCACGGGCTTGATCAGAGAGCATGAGTAAACGGTTTTCTTGTTGAGCATCCGCGTTTTTAGCATTTTTGAAAATTTTGCCAATACCATTCATTGTCAGGACTGCTTGGTCTAAGGCAACACCTCTTTGGTTAATGTGTCCAATGGAATGGTTGCCATAATTACTGATTTTGGTGTCTAAAATTTGTTTAAAGTTTTGATTAGAAATAGCCACTTCGGATAAATGAGCGTGTGAACCTTTACCTTTTAAATTAGAAGCTAAATCGACAATCGTTGCTCCATCATTAAATGAACCAATTGACCATTGAATATGAGCGTCGTTCTTAGCCAAAGCATGGCGACGAATATAGCTAGCTTGGTCGGTTTTCGTTTGATCAATAGCCATATAATGCAAGTTTGCTCCATCTTCGAGGATGATTTCTACTGTGTAGCTTTGACTATGGTTAGCCACTTGATTTTGTTTTAGTTTTTCAAAAAAAGTAAACTGACTGTTTTTGCCAACGGCAAGTAGTAGATATTGATGGGCTCCATCATCGAAATTTTGCTCCCATTCAAAGGTTTCATTGCCTTGATAGTTATCAGGAACATAAATCAAGGTGCCGTGATTTAAATGAGCTAATTGGAAAGCAGAAACTTTATCTTGATTAGCAGGAACTGCTTGGAATAAATACTTTTTTAAAAGTTCTTCGTGATCAGTTTGAGCGCTTTGCCAATCAGCAATGATAAGGTCCGGATGAGTAGCTAATTTTCTTTCAGCTACTGAAAGCCTACTTTGAGCTTCAACAAATAAAGGCCAGGTTTCGATCTTTGCTCGTTCGATGGTGGGAAGTCTTGTATTCTCGAATGCTTGTTGACTTTGGTCAAAGATATCCTTAAGCCAGTTGACAGTTGGTGCGAATAATTGTTGAGTCATCTTTTCACCTACTCTTCATTTAATTCAATGCCGTTTTCGAGAGCTATCTCTTTATACCCTTTGGCTTCTAATTCTAGGGCTAACTCAGATCCACCTGATTTCACGATGCGTCCATCCATCATAATATGAACAAAATCTGGCTCAACATAGTTCAAAAGGCGTTGATAGTGGGTAATAATTAAAGCGCCAAAATCTTCACCACGTAAAGAGTTGATGCCTTTGGATACAACTTGTAAAGCGTCAATATCTAAGCCAGAATCAATCTCGTCTAAGAGAGCAAAACGAGGTTCGATCATTAACATTTGAAGGATTTCATTGCGTTTTTTTTCGCCCCCTGAGAATCCTTCATTCACATAACGTTCAACCATTTCATCAGACATATCTAAAAGCGCCATTTTTGCATCTAATTTGTCTAAGAATTCAAAAATAGGCATCTGATCATCTTCTTTACGGCGTGAGTTGATGGCTTCACGCATAAGAGTGGCATTAGTAACACCTGAAATCTCACTTGGGTATTGAACGGCCATAAACAGACCGGCTCTAGCACGCTCATCGACTTCCATTTCTAAGAGGTCAACACCATCAAGTAGAACTTGGCCTTGTGTAACTGTATAGTCAGGGTGCCCCATGATAGCTTGTGAAAGAGTAGACTTACCTGTTCCGTTTGGTCCCATAATAGCATGCACTTCATTAGTGTTAATTGTTAAATTAACACCTTTTAATATTTTTTTATCTTCAATTTCTACGTGTAGATTTTTGATTTCTAGTGTGGACATAAACTCGCTCCTTCTAATCATTTTCACAAGCTATATTCTACCATAAATTGTGAAGATTAAAATCTTGAATTTTAGAGTATCTATTTAGGCAGATTTTAAAAGCATTCGCCAAGCAGTGACAAATTCGATATAATAAGTTTACTAAATGGAGGAGGCTATAAATAATGAGTTATCAGGCATTATACCGTGTTTGGCGACCGCAATCTTTTGATGAATTAGTCGGGCAAGAAATGATCGCCCAAACTTTGAGGAATGCGATTGCTAAACAGCAATTAAGCCACGCCTATCTCTTTTCAGGTCCAAGAGGAACGGGTAAAACTTCTGTTGCTAAGATACTTGCAAAAGCGGTCAATTGTCCTAATTCAACGGATGGAAATCCTTGTAATGAATGTTCTATTTGTCAAGGGATTACTTCAGGAGAGATTAGTGATGTGATTGAGATTGATGCGGCATCGAATAACGGAGTTGATGAAATTCGTGACCTGAGAGACCGTGTTCGCTATGCTCCTACACGTGCCAAGAATAAAGTATATATTATTGATGAGGTTCATATGTTAACAACTGGTGCCTTTAATGCACTCTTAAAAACATTAGAAGAGCCTCCTGCCAATGTAATTTTTATACTTGCGACGACGGAGCCTCATAAAATACCGGCCACTATTTTATCAAGAACTCAGCGCTTTGACTTTCAACGGATTAAAGACCTTGATTTGATTAGAAGGATGCAATATATTTTGGACCATGACCAACAAGACTATGATCTTGAAGCGTTGAAAGTTATTGCTCGAGCAGCTAACGGTGGAATGCGGGATGCTCTAAGTCTACTAGACCAAGCGCTTTCTTATGGGCAAGATCACCTAGAACTTGAAACGGCTTTGTTAGTATCCGGTTCTTTTGCTCAAACCGTTTATGTTCAATATATTCAAGCGCTTGCTCAATCACGAGTAGAAGAAGCCTTGCAGATCTTGGAAGAACAATTACAAGAGGGAAAACAGGCTGGGCGATTTATTGAAGAACTGATTTTATTTGCTAGAGATGTCCTTTTAAGTTTATTTTCAATTAAGAACCATACACTGCTAACTGACCAAGAATTACAGCCATTGAAAGAAAATGTTGAGCCAGCATTCTTTTATCAGTTAATTGACTTTTTGAATCAAGCGCAAAATAAGATGCGTTTTTCTACACAACCAGAAGTTTATTTAGAAGTTATGACGGTTCAATTAGCACAATTAGGGCAGGACCTACTTCTAAGAGAAGAAGTAGAGCAAGTAGAGCCTCAAATGTCTGGACAGATAGAAAGTCAGATT
Source organism: Facklamia sp. P13064 (assembly GCF_050409425.1). Taxonomy (NCBI): domain Bacteria; kingdom Bacillati; phylum Bacillota; class Bacilli; order Lactobacillales; family Aerococcaceae; genus Facklamia; species Facklamia sp. P13064. The sequence continues at coordinate 18,162 of NZ_JBNUPM010000010.1, forward strand.
AGACTGTTACAAGAGGAACTAGAAAAACAAAAAAAATTACTTGCTGAACTTATAAATAATCAAAAAAGTACTACTCAAGGAGTTAATAATCAAACGGAATTAACTCCGCGTAAAAAGCCTGATTTTGCTCAAAAAGATTATGTGGTCGACTTACATGCGATTTATAATGTTTTGAATCAAGCAACTAAAGAAGATATTAACCATTTAAAAAAAGAGTGGTCAGCTATTTTAGCTGAACTAGCTCCTAACCAAAGAGTTCGCTTGAATAATACTAGACCGTTAGCGGCAGGGCCAGACTGCGCTTTGATTTCCTTCGAAGACCAAAATTTATGCGCGATTGTTCAACATGATAGTCATTTAATGGATCAGGTGAATAATATAGCGAGTCAGCGTTTAGGTAAGGCGATTCACTTCACTTATTTGTGGCAGGCTGATTGGTCTGGTATTCGAAGGGATTACAAAATCTTGTTTGAACAAAATGGTAGAAAGCCGATAGAACTAGCTAAAAAGTTATCAAAAGTTCAAGAAAGTATAACTCCGTCAGAAGGAACTATTGATTCGCTACAAAATGATCAGACAGATTCGCAGGACAATCCCCCAGGTCACATTAATCAGGATAATTTATCAGAAATTGATCAAACTGAAAAAAATAGGCCTCAAAATGAAGAGTTAGAATCAATTGAAGCTCAATTACCTGAGCCGGCAGAAGATGTAGCAGCTTTATTCCAACGGAGTCAAATTCACCATATTGAAGAGGGAGAAAGTTCAAGTATTCAACCGGCGGATGGGCAAACGGGATTTTTTGATATAGAGGATACTCAGGAGCAAGAGAATCCAGCGGTCCAAAAAGCCATCGAACTCTTTGGTGAAGAAAATATCACTATTTACAATGATCGTTAAGAAAATTAGTTGGTGATGAATTTAATTAATTCTTTAAGTATCACTTTTACTGCTGAAATAATATGAATTACAATTGATAGTTAGTCAATAGAGAATCCAAGTGTTTAAGCGCTTGGATTCTTTTGGTTTATTAATACTTTACGAATGGTATGAGGTGGAGTATGAGTTGAGGTGAATTTGAATTATTTAATTTGATTATAAAAGACTTCTTTTGTAGTCGAAAGAAGTTATTGCCGTATGCTATAATTGAAGCGTAGTCGAAATAAAAGACAAATTTTACAATAATATTGAAACAATGGAAGGAAGATGCAAAATGATGCCAAATATGAACAATATGATGAAGCAAGTTCAGAAGATGCAAAAAGAGATGGAGAAAACACAAAAAGAACTAGAAGCTAAAGAATTTATGGTGGAGGATGCACAACAATTAGTTAAAGTGGTTATGACTGGTAAAAAAGAAATCAAAGAATTAACCATTAAACCAGAACTAGTTGATCCAGAAGATATCGAAATGTTGCAGGACGTAGTTTTAGCAACAATTAACCATGCGATTCAAGAAGTTGAACAAACAACACAAGACCAAATGGGCCAATTCACCAAAGGGCTAAACTTGCCTTTCTAGTAGTAAGAAAAGAAAGGGGGAGTTGGAATGGATTATCCATCACCCATTGCCAAATTAATAAATAGCTTCACTAAATTACCAGGTATCGGAAGTAAAACAGCCGCTCGTCTAGCTTTTTATGTTTTAGAAATGTCTGAAGCAGATGTTTCTTACTTTGCTCAGGCCTTGATAAACGCTAAGCGTGATCTTAAATATTGTTCGGTTTGTGGAAACATTACTGATACAGACCCATGTATGATTTGTAGTGATTCGTCAAGAGATCGATCGATTATTTTAGTTGTTGAAGATAGTCGTGATGTGATGTCGATGGAAAAAATGCAAGAATTTCACGGATGCTATCACGTCCTGCAAGGTGTACTCTCGCCTATGGAAGGCACAGGACCTGAGGATTTAAATATTGCCTCACTAATAAAGAGACTTCAAGATGAAGAAGTGAAAGAAGTGATTGTAGCTACTAATGCCACTGCTGAAGGTGAAGCGACAGCCATTTATTTATCAAGGTTGATTAAGCCGGCCGGCATAAAAGTAACGCGTCTCGCTCATGGATTATCAGTGGGATCCGATATCGAATACGCAGATGAAATGACCCTCTTTCGTGCCATTGAAGGCCGAAGAGAGTTATAATAAAGGAGTATCAAATGCCAAAAGGGAAGTTTATTGCGTTTGAAGGACCAGATGGATCAGGGAAAACCTCGATTATCAAAGTTTTAGGTCCAATGCTTGAAAAAGAAGGTGTAGAAGCAGTATTTACTAGAGAGCCAGGGGGCAGCCCGATAGCTGAGCAAATTCGCGAACTCATTTTAGATATTAATAATACAGCTATGGACTATCGAACAGAGGCCTTACTATATGCAGCAAGTCGTCGGCAACACTTGAGTGAAACAATTTTACCCAATGTTCAAGCGGGGAAAATGGTGATTAGTGACCGTTTTGTGCTGTCTTCATTAGTCTATCAGGGCGTTGCAAGAGCAATCGGTTTAGAGGCCGTTTGGCAGATTAACCAGTTCGCCATTGAAGACCACTTACCAGACCTTACTATTTTAATAGATGTTCCTGCTGACATAGGTTTGGAGAGGATCGAGAAAGCTCGTGGTAGTAGACAGTATGATCGCCTCGATCGGGAGGCACTTGCCTTTCATCAACGAGTCAGACAAACCTATCTCGACTTGATACCTCAATGGGAAAATATTGTGGTAATTGATGGTAATCAAAGTGTAGAACAAGTTAGCTTGGAGTGCTTCGAAACTCTAAAAAAACGTGGTATGATTAAGTAATAATACATCAGGAGGGATAATATGAAATTACTAGTAGCGATCGTGCAAGATCAAGACCAACAAGTTTTGGGGAAGGCTTTATTAGAAAATGATATTCGTGCGACAAAATTATCTTCAACTGGAGGTTTTCTTCGTTCAGGTAATACAACATTCTTATTAGGAGTAGAAGATGAGCGAATTGAGGAAGTGCTTGAAGTTATTAAAGCTTCATGTCAGTCTCGTGAGCAATATATTTCAACACCTATCCATCTAGATATGAATTTGGAAGTTTCAAATACTTACCCATTAAAAGTTGAAGTTGGTGGAGCGACTGTTTTTGTTCTACCTATTGAAAGTTTCTTCCATTTCTAAGAGACAAGCATTTGAAAGAGGGAGTCTATGCGGTTAGAAGCTGCCAAAAAGCATTTTAATCTATTGATACAACATAAGCGACTCGCTCACGCTTATTTATTTACTGGCGAATTAAACCCAGCAAAAAAAGAATTAGTGGATACAATTACTCAAGCCCTTGTTTGTAAGCATTTTGATGCAGAAGGAAGGGCTTGTTTAAATTGCATGGACTGTCAGAGAATTACTAGGGGTCAGTTTGCAGATTATATGACTATTGAACCCGATGGGCGTAGCATCAAAGTGGATCAGATCCGAGGGCTAAAAGAATGGTTAGGAACGAGTCCGATTGAGGCTGATTTTAAAATTGCTACGATTGAGCAGGCAGATTTAATGGGCCCAGCAGCAGCCAATGCTCTTTTACTTTTTTTGGAAGAACCAAGTCCTAATGTTTATATCTTTTTATTTAGTCGTCAGGCTGAACAATTACTACCGACTATTCAATCGAGAGTTCAGGAAGTGATCTTGGAAGATGATAAAGAACACTCTCAAATTGATCAGATGGTGCAAGCAGGTATTCGTGATCAGCATGCAAGAGTAATGTTAAAGCTATCAGCCAATCGCTTGGAGAATTTAATGGATGACTATGAGGCGGAGTCTTTCGAAGCTTGGCTAAAAGCCATAGAATATTTTTATCAGTTATTGATACAAGAAAACCCTTATGCTTTTGTCGCTATCCAGCAATATTTAAAACCCTATCTTAATTATAATCAAGGCCAAGATGGTCTCGATTATTTAAATTGGTTGAATGCCCAATTGTTATTGAGTCACTATCCATCTAAAGAAAACCACTTAGGAAGTTTACAAAAGAGGGTAAATAGAATTAAAGAGAGAATCGATCATCAAATGAGTCAAACAAGCTATCATAGAATGAATGAGCTCTTAATGGATAGTAAAAAACTCCTTTTGTTTAATGTCACACCACAGTTAGCCTATGAGCGCTTAGCGATTAAAATGTGTGAATGGAAGTAATATGAAGAGAGGTGTTAGCATGTCTGAAATAAAAATTGAAGAACTTCTTATGCAAGTTAACCAAGAGCTGAATCAATTGTTCGAAACGGTTAACACCTTGTCGGAAGAAGTGACACGGTTAACTAATGAAAACAATCGGTTAAGGATGCAGCAGTACCAAGCAGTTGAGCAAATAGAAATTAAGCCATTAAAAGATGAGGAAAATCAAAAAAATCAAGTTATTGATAAATCAGAGCAAACGCTTGAGCATCGTCAAAGTGGGCAAGCTCGTCTTCAAGCCTTCTATAATGATGGTATTCATATTTGTCATCATTATTTTGGTAGTAAGCGTGAAACCAATGAAGAATGTATCTTTTGTCAAGACATTATTGACTCTTTAGGAGAGCAATAGATGACAAAAGAACTGTTTATGCCAAAACTGACTGATGAACAAATACGATTGGTGAAAGATGAAGAACGACTTGATTTTCTGATTCGAGAAAACCGTTATGTAATACAAAATCCAAATTACTTTCCTTTTTCTGTGGATGCCGTTTTGCTGGCGAATTTTATCACATTCAATCAGCGGTCCTCTTCCTCAAGGATAATGGATTTTTGTACAGGCGGTGGCATCATTCCTCTACTTTTATCGCATCGGACAGATGCTAAAATTCAAGCTATTGAGTTGCAAGCAGATATTGCGGATATGGCAAAACGATCGGTTCGATTAAACGGTTTAGAAGAACAAATTGAAATCATCCAGGGGGATTTAAGGCAATTAAAAGCAAATAATCAGCGATTAGATGTTATCAGCTGTAATCCTCCTTATTTTTCGCTCAATGAGGCAGCTAAATTACATTCTAATCCTTATCATGCTATTGCTCGTCATGAAATTCACTTAACTTTAGATGAATGGGTGAGCAAAGCGAGCCAATTACTTAAGCAAAAAGGCAGGCTATTTATTGTTTATCGCCCAAATAGATTAGACGATCTAATGATGAGTTTATTAAATCATCACTTTGCTATCAAACGCCTTTGCTTTGTCCATCCAAAACAAGCTGAAAATGCCAATAGTGTCTTGGTAGAGGCCATTGCCAGGGGAGGAAGACAAGGCGTTCGAGTTGAACCTGCAATTATCGTACATCAAGAAGATGGATCCTATACCCCTATGATGCAGGAGATCTACTATGGAAATCATTAATGATGAAGGGTTCTATTTTTATGTTTTATACTGTCATGACAAAACACTTTATGGAGGATTTACAACCAATCTTAGGCAAAGGTTAGAAGCTCATAATAAGGGCAAAGGAGCGAAGTATACTCGCGTTAAAAAGCGGCAGCCTTTAAAACTAATCTATGTTGAAAAGTGGCCGAATAAGTCTTTAGCGATGTCTGCGGAGTACCATTTCAAACAGTTAAATCGTCCCAAAAAAGAATATTACTTGGCTAAAAACGGTATGGCTAATTTTGATAAGGGTGTTTATATTATTAAAGATTACAGTCAGCATTTGATTTGTCATTTACAAAGAGATTTAAGCTTAAAGGAAGTGAGTGCATTTTGAATATTCAAAAGAGTTATCAAACAGAAAGCTCTTGTCTCTACTTGGTTCCTACTCCAATAGGTAATTTAGAAGATATGACTTTTCGAGCGGTTAGAATTCTTCAAGAAGTCGATCTAATCTTGGCTGAAGATACGCGAAAAACAGGAATTTTGTTGAAGCATTATGATATTAAAACAAGAATGTTTTCTTTCCACGACCACTCGAATCAATCGGAAGTAGATAAGTGGACGGCCTATATTGGAGAGGGACATACGGTTGCCCTAGTCTCAGATGCTGGTATGCCACTAATCAACGATCCTGGCCATCCTCTAGTACAATCCCTACTGGCTAATTCATTAGCCGTAATAAGCCTTCCAGGAGCGAGTGCCGCCATTACTTCTTTGGTTGCTTCAGGTTTACCTGCAAACACCTTTACTTATTATGGCTTTTTTCCAAGAAGTAAAAATGAGCAAGTTGAGTTACTAACAGATATCGGAAGGCGAAAAGAAACGGCTATTTTTTACGAGTCGCCCTATCGATTAAAGCAATCCATTCAGCAAATTAATCAGCTGTTAGGAACGGATACAAAAGTGGTTGTAGCTCGTGAAATCAGTAAAAAGTTTGAGGAATATCTTAGAGGCACAAGCCAAGAACTAATCAATCATTTTGAGGAGCATTCTTTAAAAGGTGAATGTGTCCTTTTGTTGCAGTCTATGGGTCAATTAGATCAAAGGCAAACGCTGCTCAATCCAGACTTAAGCTATAAAGACCAGGTTCAATCTTTAATGGATAAAGAGAAACTTTCAGCCAAAGCAGCCATTAAACAGGTTGCCCAAGCACAAAATGTCAAAAAACAAGAAATTTATGCGGCTTATCATGAATTGGATCTCGACAGAAAGGACTGAGCGGTTTGTTGTATTTTCTGTCTTTCATTTTATTTGTCTCATCCGTTTTGGTCTACGTTTTTAAATGGCGCAAAGTCTCATTAATTGCTTTGCTTTATTTTTCACTCCTGATAGTTTTTTTTGCGATACTTAATGAATCAAGATGGTATCTATTATCACTTATGCGCTATTTATTGTATTTTTCAAGTTCAGGAATTGCTATCATTATTCCCTTTTTTCTTTTGTTGTTAGCCTATTTAATGTTAAGTCGAATAGAAGATGACCGTTCGCTATCAGGCATGCGTATTTTTTTTAATTTGACGATCTCTTTTACTTTTGTTGGGATTGTTATTTTTACAGCATGGGTTGTTATACAAAGAAACTATTATATGACTCGGTTCTTAGCTATTTATACCTTAGTGGCTATGTACTTAATTATTAATTTTTTTCTTTTTATTGTTCTTAACCTTCTCTTGTTACTATTTAAGTTTAAAATGCGATCTAATGATATTTTATTAGTTCTTGGCGCCCAATTAACAGCGAACGGTGAGATGGACAAGACTTTAATTTATCGATTAAAAAGGGCATTAAAAATTTTTAAACAAAGTAGAGCAAAAGGTCAAAAGCTGCATTTAATTGTCAGTGGGGGAAATAGTCACGAAAATATTGCTTCAGAAGCTGAAAAAATGGCGAAATTTTTAATTGCTAATGGTATTGACCATCACTTCATTACTATTGAAGATCAGGCTCGAACGACTAGAGAAAATCTCATTAATATTCAAGAGCTTTTAAATGATTGTTTTCCTGAACGTGGGAAGACGCTCATTGTAACAAGTTACTTTCACCTTTTAAGGACTTATCTTTATGCTTGGCGCTTCGGTTTTGATTTAAGAGTCGTCGGGGTAAGAACCCAATTTGGTCATGGTTTTTTTGCTATTTTAAGAGAATACCTTGCTTTTTTTGTATTAACTAAAGAATTAAATTATTTTTTTATGATTGGATTATTAATTTATGGTATTCGTCAAGTGCTTATGATATTCCAGTAGGAGGTAAAAATGCAAAGATGCCAATGGGTAGCGAATAAGCCTGATTATTATATTCAGTATCATGATAAAATATGGGGAAAACCAGAACATGATGATTTACTTTTGTTTAAATGGTTGGTGTTAGAAACGTTTCATATCGGCTTGTCGTGGCAACTAATTTTATCTAAAGAACAAGCTTTTGAACAAGCTTTTGATCAGTTTGACTACCGAAAGATAGCCAATTATCAAGAAGATAAAGTTGAGGCTTTATTAAAAAACGAAAAGATTATTCGTCATCGCGGTAAGATAGAAGCTACAATAACCAACGCTCAAGCTTTTATCAAAATTCAGCAAGATTTTGGTAGTTTTGATAATTATATCTGGCATTTCACCAACAGACAGCTAGTATTAAGACCAAAAAGTCAGAAAGAACCTAAGACAGCTTCAAAGTTAAGTGATGAAGTCGCTCGTTCCCTAAAAAATTATGGTCTTAAATTTGTAGGTTCAGTAACTATATATTCCTACTTACAAGCTATTGGTGTTATTAATGATCATGATGCCGATTGTTCCTTTCGTTTAAAATAGTAAAAGCCCAATTACTTCCAGTAACTGGGCTTTTCATGTGTAATGTATTTAAAATAATCGGTTATTCAAATTAGCAAATCAGTAAATATAAGAGAGTCAAGTCTGATATTAAGCGTAAATTCAAGCCGCTTGACTTATTTAAACGGTCAATTCGATAATTAAGCGTGTTGCGATGTAAGTACAAATCCTGGGCGGTTTTACTAATATTCCCCCCATTTAGAAAGAGTTGGCGTATCAACGCACGATCTTGATCATCTGAAATCGTTTGACCATAGTTAGCAAATTGGGCGAGATGACTTTCTTGTAAGTTCTTACCAACTTGTTGTAAAAGCAAATGGCTCATGCGATTAATGGTGTTTTTCTTAAGTAACCTCTGATGACTTTCTATCTGAGCCACGTCAAAAGAAATTTGATCTTCAACACTTTCTATACCAGTATAAGGAGACCCTATGATGACAAGCGCTGATTGTCCAAAGTCATCATTAAGCATTTTTAGAATTCCTTCCATCATTTGGGATCCTTGGTTAGCCCAAAAAGAATTGTGGATGACATAAACAAAGTGATGTGAATTTCGTTTTATATAATCAATAATGTTTTGACTGCTTGATCTGAGAGTAGATAACCACAAGGATTGATCAAAGTCTGTTTGCAAATGCTCAAAAAAGATATGAAACAGACAATAACCTTCTTTATGAGAGCCCTCTAAATCAAGAAGAGAGTGAGGAATTTGAATGACTCCTTTTGCTTTCATTGTAAGACCTCCTCGTAAATAAACGGTTTAAAGATTATACTTAATTTAGCGAATAACTTTTTCGCTTTCTTTATCGAAGAAATGAATTTTTTCCATATCGAAGGCTAATTCAATGGATTCTCCTGGAGTATATACTTCTTGTGCGTTTACTCTAGCAATGAACTCATCTGATCCAATCGTTAGATACAGCATGGATTCGGACCCCAGCAACTCTGCGACAGAAATCTTAGCATTAACAAGCGAGTCTTTAGATTTCGCAACAATGCTTGTTTCCGCGTGAATATCTTCCGGACGAATGCCAAGAATAATTTCTTTTCCTAAATAACCCTTATCTGATAACAACTTTTTGTGATGAGGGCTTAATGGCAAGTTAATACCTTGATTATTGGTTAAGGTATTACTTTCAATAGTAACAGTAAAGAAGTTCATAGCTGGTGAGCCGATAAAGCTTGCCACAAAAACATTATTGGGTTTATTATAAACTTCCTGAGGGCTACCTATTTGTTGAATATAGCCGTCTTTCATAATAACGATTCGACTGGCCATTGTCATAGCTTCAGTTTGGTCATGGGTTACATAGATAGTAGTTGTTTTTAATTGCTGATGCAGTTTGGCAATTTCTGCCCGCATTTGTACGCGCAATTTAGCGTCAAGATTTGATAAAGGCTCATCCATTAAAAAGACTTTGGCATCACGAACAATCGCTCGACCTAAAGCGACTCTTTGTCTTTGACCACCGGACAGAGCGGCTGGTTTGCGGTTTAAAAATTCAGTTAAGCCGAGTAAGTCAGCGGCATGATTGACACGTCGGGTAATTTCACTTTTATCATACTTACGCAGCTTTAAACCAAAAGCCATGTTGTCGTAGACAGTCATGTGCGGGTAAAGGGCATAATTTTGAAAGACCATAGCGATGTTTCGATCCTTAGGTGCTACGTCGTTCATCAATTTACCATCTATAATCAGTTCGCCTGCTGTTATTTCTTCTAAACCAGCAATCATTCTTAAGGTGGTTGATTTTCCACAGCCGGAAGGTCCAACAAAGACGATGAACTCTTGATCAGCTACATCTAAATTAAAATCAGTTACTGAATTGGTTTTTGCGCCTTCATATCTTTTATTAATCGACTTTAAGTTTATTTCAACCATTTTAATCCTTCTTTCTTACATAATAATTCTAGCTTAACTGAAATTTGTGGATTATACGATAGGCAATGTGCACAAGAAAAGGGAAATCCCAGAAAAGCTGGGCTTGTCTGGGTATTAAAACTAATTAATTATTTACTTTTTAATTCTGAGAGTATATCTTGTAATAGTTCGACTTCTGAAGGGCTTGCTGGCTCTTCTTCTGGAGAAATAATTTTTTTGTTTTGTGCTTTTTCTAAAGCTTTAAGTGTGATAAATAAGAAGCTACCAATTAAAAGAAAATTAATAATTGCTTGGATAAATGCTCCATAAACAATTTCAGTCTTACCAACTGTCAGAACAAGACCTGAAACATCTGCTTGACCTGTAATGGCTATAATGAGTGGCATAAAAATATTATCGACTAAAGAAGTAACAATTGCTGTAAAAGCTGACCCTAAAATAATCCCAGTTGCCATAGTAACAACATTTTTATTTGCAATAAAACCTTTAAATTCTTTCCACATAAAAATTAATTCCTCCGTAACAATTCATTTAATACTTATAGAGTACCATGAATTCGAAATAAATCAATGTCGAAATTTTTCATTTGCTATATTTTATGAACAAGTTGGTGACTGGAAATAATTTCTTCGGGAAGATCCCAATAATTATTGATGATTTTATGGACCCATTGATAAGCTAGATAGGGTCCACTTGTTAAGCCGGAAGACCCTAAGCCAGAAATTGTCCATAGATTGGATAAATCAGGGATGGATCCGATTAAGATATCGCCATTGTCAGTGAAGGCTCGAGTACCTACTTTTACTCGATAAAGAGGATAGTTAAAAACATCCGGAAAAATTTGCTCAGCCTTTGTTTTTAGCTCTTTGATAACCATGGGATTAATGGTTAAGTCTTTTGCTTGGTCATCTTCATGACTTGCGCCAATTACTATCTCACCATTATCAAAGGGAAGGATATCAATGCCACCCGGTGACATAATAACAGGCCAGTTGTTATCGACCCATTGTGGGTGGTAGATAGAAAATAGCTGGCCTTTTTGAGGGCGTAAGTTACAATCAAACCGCAAGGAGCTTAGAAGTTCTTTGACAGCGGGTCCTGCTGCCAAAAGGACCTGATCTGCAGTAAATGAGTCTTGATCAGACTGAATCAAAAAGCTCTTTCCTTCTTTAAGCAACTGAACTTCTTTTTTAACTATTTTCCCCCCTTTTGTTAGAATCGCTTTATGTAATAAAGCAACCAATGCCTGTCCATCTACTCGGCCACCCCTTTAATTAAAGAGCCAGGCCAAGGGCTATCAATAAGAGGAAACAAATCATGAATTGCTTCTTGTGTTAGTGTTGAAACTTTTCCGATAGAAGGAGATTGCTCTCTTTTTGAATCTGCGTTTTCAAGATCTCTGTGTAAGTCTTTTTCATTTTTACGTAGAATCAAAGTCCCAGTTTCCTTAAAAAGACTGGAAGCATCAAATCCGTCTTCAGTTAAATCTTGAATAAATTGACGGTAGAATTCTGCACCATGAACGACAAGGTGATACCATTTTTTATTTCTTCTTTTGGAAAACCAAGGACAAATAATTCCAGCCGCCGCCTGGCTGGCTTGACCAACTTCTTTATCGAGAAGAATTACTGGATAGCCAGAACGAGTCAGATAATAGGCAGCTGTCGATCCAACAATACCACCGCCAACAATGATAAAAGGAAAATGTTTTTTCAAAAATATCCTACCTTTCATTAATAGAAATTAAAATCAGTAAATGCTAAATTAGAGACATCAAATTAAAAGGAGACCTTTTTATGGAAGAAACACTCAGACAGATTCAAAATCACCGTAGTATTCGCTTTTATAAAGATCGCCCAGTTGCAGTGGAAACTCGTCAGCAACTAATGGAAACTATGAATGCCAGTCCGACTTCAAATGGGTTGCAGGCCGTTTCAGTTGTCCGTATTACTGATCGTATTTTACGCGAAGAATTAGCCAAGGTTGCAAAACAAGCCTATCTTGCCGAGGTGCCTGAACTATTGATTTTTCTTGTGGATTGGCATCGCAATGCTGAAATAGCTAAGGCTAAAGGCTATCAAGGAGAAAAATATCGCTCAATGGATTATTTCTTTCAGGGAGTGGCTGATGTTTATATTCAAGCTCAAAGCTTAGTGATCGCTGCTGAATCTTTAGGATTAGGAACGGTTTATTTTGGATCGATTTTAAACGATTCAGCTAGAGTCATTGAACTATTAAAACTACCTGACTTGACTTTTCCTTTAGTAGGGGTTGGGTATGGCTATCCGGACGATCAACCCCCATTGAAACCACGAATGCCAATCGAATTTAAATTATCTGAAAATTATTATCGCGCAAATCCAGATTATCTTCAAATGTTGGCAGACTATGACAAGGAAATGACACAATACTATGACACTAGAAATAGCAACCAAAGAGTGGATAGCTTTACTAATCAAGTTAAAAATAAAATTGCTATTGGCGAAAAGAAAAGAGCCCAGTTAATGCAAGTTGTTAGTAAACAAGGCTTTAATGTAATGCTAGAAGATGGAATGGATTATTAAAAATTAGAAAATAATATTTTTGATGAGAAAAGAGTGAGGGATTTAATCTAGCGATTCCTTAAATATAACTAGCTATATGCTTATTGCTAAGGTAGTTATCCTTCAATAAAAATTTTTTGTAGATTAATGGTTGACAGGATTGTTTTTTTTGATTAGAATACTTCTAACAAATCGAATGAAACACGTAGATGTGGAAAGTAGATCGTCAGACTATTTTAAAGAGAGCTTGAGTAGGGTGAAATCAAGCAGTAGGAAGCGATTGAAAATGGCCATGGAGTGGTTATCCTGAATGCATAGCAATAAGGATAAACGGCTGCAACCGTTAGTAAGCCTCAGTATAACAAGTGATACTCACTTGCGTACTGGCAGAGGTAACCTTAGTGATGAGGTTACAAATTAAGGTGGTACCACGAAGTATTAACTCTCGTCCTTTATTGGAGGAGAGTTTTTTGTGTTTTATTGAAAGGAGTGAATACTTGATTGAATTAAAAAATGTATCTGTCACTTTTGAAAAAGAAAATAAAAAAATCCAAGCGGTTTCAGGTGTAAGCTTACAGATACAAGCGGGGGAAATCTTTGGCATTGTGGGTTATTCTGGTGCCGGCAAATCCACTTTAGTTCGAACAATCAATCTTTTACAAAGACCTTCTAGCGGGCAAGTGATAATAAATGGAGTTGATTTGATGCAACTGTCAGCGTCTGAATTGAGAAAATCTCGCAAGAAGATAGGGATGATCTTTCAGCACTTTAATTTGATGAATTCAAGAACGGTGGCAGAGAATGTTGCTTTCCCACTTAAAGATTTAAAATTATCTACTGCTGAAAAAGAAGCGAAAGTGTCTGCTTTGTTAGAAATGGTTGGCATATTAGATAAAGCTCAAGCCTATCCTGAACAGTTATCAGGTGGGCAGAAGCAAAGAGTAGCGATTGCTAGAGCCTTAGCTACAGACCCTTCAATTTTATTGTGTGACGAGGCAACCTCTGCTTTGGATCCTAAAACCACACATTCTATTCTTGATTTGCTAAGGCAGTTAAATCAAGAATTGGGCTTATCGATTATAATGATTACTCACGATATGAATGTTGTTAAAAACCTCTGTCATCGAGTGGCTGTAATGGCTGAAGGGCAAGTGATTGAAGAGAATGGCATTGTCGAAATGTTTACCCAACCTCAAAACCCATTGACGCAAGAGTTTATAAATATGGCTACCCACTTTGATTGGGACTATGAATTAGTGCTTAAAGAAATGCGAGGAGCTAACTCTTCAGAAGATTATTTCATCGCTCGCTTATCCTTTGTCGGTCAAGAGGTGACGGAGCCCTTTATTGCACAGTTAGCCAGAGACTATCAGGTACATTGTAATATTTTATATGGTAATATTGAAGCTTTAAGAGGATCATTTGTAGGTAATCTTGTTGTCACGGTTGAATCAAAGTCGCAAGATTGGGAACGAGCTTTAGTCTTTCTGGAAAAACATAAAGTAAATGTCGAGATTTTAACCGATAGGGAGGGTGTTAAGTGGATGAATTAGAAGTAAATGTATATTCCTTTATTAATGACCAATTCCCCAATTTATCATCTTTTTTAGAAAAATGGTTACCCAATGCTTGGCCCATTCTCGACGAATTTATTGTTGCAACTATCGAAACCTTATATATGCTGATACTGACCATCCTTTTTGCAGGTTTATTAGGTTTAATGCTTGGCGTAGTTATTGTTGTAACAGGACCAAAAGGTATTTTAAAAAACCAATGGATTTATCAAGTCTTAGACAGTTTTATTAATATTTTTAGATCCATTCCTTTTATTATTCTTTTGGCTTTATTAGTCCCTTTTACACGTATGCTTGTAAATACTTCCATTGGCCCGACGGCGGCTGCCATTCCTATCATTGTAGGAACGATTCCCTTCTTTGCTAGGCAGGTGGAGATTGCTTTGTTAGAGGTAGATGAAGGGATTGTTGAAGCGGCTCAGGCCATGGGGTCTTCACCGTGGGACATCATATGGCGTGTCTATATTCGAGAGGGCTTAGGATCTTTATTAAGAGTATCTGCTTCGACTGTTATTAATGTTATTGGCTTGACAGCTATGGCGGGTGTAGTAGCTGGAGGTGGCTTAGGAACCGTTGCGATCGCTAGAGGCTATCAAAGAAGTCGTTTTGACGTTGTCATAGTAGCAACCTTATTGATTTTATTAATTGTTTTGATCAGTCAATTGCTATTTAATTGGTTGATTCGAAAGGCAGAAAAACATAAAAGAAAGTATTAGAAAAGGAGAATTATGATGAAAAAATTTTTAAAAGTATTATTAGTGGGTTCTTTATTAGGGGGGGTTACTCTCAATAATGTCTTCGCTGAAGATAAAGAAGATTTTTCAGGTCAGAGTGTTTCAGTGGGTGTCGCTTCAGAATATGAAGAAGATGTTTGGCAAAGTGTTGCTGATATCGCAGAAGAGGAGGAAGGAATAAAAATCAAACTGGTTCTATTCAATGACTATGTTCAGCCAAATATATCTTTGTCTGATGGATCGATTGATTTAAATGCCTTCCAGCATGTTGAGTTTTTAAATGATTGGAACCAAGCTAATGACGGAGATTTAGTATCGATAGGTTATACATATGTTGCACCTTTGAAAGTTTACTCTGAAAAAATTGATTCTCTCGATCAATTAAAAGAAGGAGATAAGATTGCTATTCCAAATGATGCGACAAATGGGGGGCGTGCTTTACTAGCTCTTGAACAAGCAGGCGTGATTGAAGTGGATGATGAAGCGGGTGTGTTAGCTGAAGTAAGTGATATCACCAAAAATGAATTGAATTTAAAGTTTGAAGAATTAGATGCTGCACAATTAGTGTCGGCTTTACCCGATGTAGCAGCTGCGGTTATTAATAATAATTTTGCCAATGATGCAGAACTCGAAGAAGATCTCGTTATTTTTAACGATGCGGCGGATATTGAAAAGCTACCAGATTCATATAAAAATATTATTGCTAGTCGTAAGGAAGATAGTAAAAACCCACTATTTTTAAAAATTGTAGAACTTTATCAAAGTGAACAAACAGCTAAAAAAATAGAAGAAGTTTCAAAGGGTTCGGATCAACCTGCTTGGTAATAATAGTGATACGACATGTTGAGCATTGTTTTTCGACTGTATAAAAATACAATTCGTTTAGACGGCTTATTGTCTCAAATATGGTATAATTGAACCATCAGTACAGACATAGAGGAGGAATTTCAATGTTCAAGCGTGCCGGATCATTTGTGCAATATGGTTTATTAGTTACTTTACTAACTTATGGATTATTAACCAGTTTGGGAGGACCTCAAATTTATACTTTCTTATCCATTGTAATTTTAGGAATTATTTTAGGTCTATTGTTCCTAATCTATTACACAAAATCACTAACTTTTGGTCAAAAGTTAGCGAGTCATATTGGGGCTTCAGCCTTAGTGATAATTGCTGTTGCTTTATTCAATGGTTGGATGCAAGTCGATTGGGATAAGGTTCTTGCAGGAATACTTATCTTATCTGTTTTATGTTTGTTTGTTTATTTTGGCTATCACTATCTAATGAACAAGCGTCAAAAACCGCAAGCTACTATTGAGCCTGAGGTCACTGATAAAGTGGCTCCGAGGTCGGATTTTGATCCTAGGACAGGTGAAGTCCTTCATCAAGAGTCGGTATCAAAAGAAAAAGACACTCATAAAGCCGACTTTGTAAAAGAGGAAGCAAAAGACATTGACCCAAGACAAACAAAGGAAGTTGAAGTTGCCGAGCCAATGGATTTTGAGGTAACAGAGCCCAACCAATTTGAGGAAGTTGAAACTTATGAAGTAGTTGAGCCTTCTGATGAAGCAGAAGAAGTTGTTGCTGTTAACACAGATCTAGAAGGGGATCTCGTTCTGGAAGAAGAGGTAAAGTCAGACGAAAGCCATGAAACTCTCAATAAGTCAGAAGACCAAGAAAAGATTTAAAATGAAAAAAGATTAACCCATTAACTATGAGCAGTGTTTATCTCACCGCTTCATAGGTTAATGGGTTTTCTTAATGAAGAAAGTTCTGAGCTTTGACTAATAAGTCTTTATCATTCGAATAAGTAATTTTATCTAGAGCTTCTTGGTAAGGAAGCCATATGAATTGACTCACTTCTTCTAATTGACGAGTGACTTTATTTGAGTTTGTCTTTGCTATAAAATAGACGACTTCTTTCATAACATCTTTTTTAGGAGAAAAGTGAGTAGTCTCTCTGAATTGATTATTCAATTCAACTTCGAGACCTGTTTCCTCTTTAATTTCTCGAAGGGCTGTTTCTTCTTCCGTTTCACCTTTTTCAATATGTCCTTTAGGAAATGCCCAGTGGCCACCATTTTCATGTTGGATGAGGAGAAAAAGAAAGTCTTGATTATCTTTATAGTAGATAACTGCTCCACATGATTTTTCTTTTTTCATAGATTTCCTTTCTAGAATAAGCGTTCTTGAATATTGTGGGTAACATCGTGGCGTTCATTGGTATAAGCATCTAAAATTTTCTTTTGACTATCAGTGAGACTTTCTTGAGGCAAATTGTATAAATCAGCAATAAACTCTCTAGGAAAGAAAATACGATGGTCTCCTCTGACTTGACCTGTTAAGGAATGAACTAAACTTGAAACTTGAGAAAGTTCGACAACTTGATTGGTTTTAGTGACTAAGTCAATTTGTACTTTTTGACTTGAGTGATAAGGTCGATAATAATCGTAAGGAAGGTCAAAGCTGGAATCTTCATTAATATAATAGTTAGGGTCAAATCCGACTTTACTTAATTCATTGAAGATGGCAGTACGTAGCTCTTCTCTTTCATTGTCATTTGTAATGACTGATTTAAAAGGCTTACGATTAATAAAACGGTAGGCCAAATCAGCAAGAATGGGATCTTTTTCATCTGCCCATTGGATAAAATAAGCGTTCATTATATGATCATCTAACTTGAGATAATCATCAAGGGTCCAATTGTTTTTTAAAAAAGGTTCGAGTAAGTGGATAGGAGCCTCAATTTTTTGACAGTTGTCACGTTCAAGATAACAATCTTTAGCACGAGCTAAAAGTCCCTTGAGGACTTGTTCCATTCCTCTAGAAACTGGGTGGAAATAAACTTGCATATACATTTGATAGCGACTCATAATATAATCTTCTACCGCATGCATACCAGAAAAATCAAAAACGATTCTTTTATCAAACGGTCGGATGACACGCGAAATGCGAGTTAAGTCAAATTCACCATAGGATACCCCTGCATAAAAGGCATCTCTTCTTAAATAATCCATACGGTCGGCATCAATTTGACTGGAGATTAATTGAACAACTTGTTGATTAGGATAGGTTTTATTGATGACGGACGCTACCTTTTCAGGGAAGTCATCACCTAATCTTCTTAAAACTTGGTTAACTTCCGTTTGCTTAGAAGTGATAATTAATTGAGTTAAGGCCTCATGGTCAGTATTAAAAATAGCTTCAAAAGTATGTGAGAAAGGACCATGTCCAATATCATGTAAAAGGGCTGCGCAAATAGCAACCATTCGTTCATCATTATTCCATAACCCATCACCATCCGTTTTAGAGCGATAATTACGGTCAAATTGGCTGATAATGCGACGGGTAATTTCGTAAACACCTAGCGAATGGTTAAAACGAGAGTGTTCTGCACCGTGAAAAGTATAAGAAGAAGTTCCTAATTGTTTGATGCGGCGCAAGCGTTGAAACTCTCTGGTGTCAATTAAATCAATGATGATACGGTCACGAATATGAATATAATCATGAACAGGATCACGGAAAACTTTTTCACGTTCAAGTTTTTGATTGGCAATAATATTTTGGAATTCAGACACCTATTTCACTCCTTTAGACTTTTCTATGTTAGTGGTTGAATTTTTTGACTACGTTGATAGGCTTTTTCAAATAGCGGTTGATAGATAGAAATTAATTCAGGGTCTTTATAATTTCCTTGATCAATCGCTGTTTTTTGAGAGAGGTAGTTTATAAAATGTTTTTGATAATCAGACAAGGAAAGATCTTGGCCAAGAATTTCAGATAGCGTTGACATAGAACGAGGTTCAATAGTAGGAAAGCGTTGATCGGATTGACTAAGTGAGTAAAATTGCTTCATTAGTTGGCCACGAGCAAATTGGTTACCATTGACACCAATATAAGCAGCAGTAGTAACAGCATCTTTATAGCGACGCTGTGCAATTCCACCTACCTTTTTTTGGTTAATGACCACATCATATTTACCTGGACAGTAAGAATCAGCAATTTCATAAGCCTCTACTGCTAAACCGTAATGATTTAAAGTCGCTTGAATTACTGCAATGGAAAAGCTAAAAGCTTGGTCAATTGATAAGTTGATTGAACGATTGTCTGTTACAATTGCAAAATTTAGGATGCCTGCATCTTCAACCACTCCCAATCCACCATGTGGTCTTACAGATACTTGATAGCCTGCTTCTTTTAAATAGCTAACACCCTTGGGTAAGTTTTTTAAAAGTTTATCTTTAGCTCCTAAGAAGACACTCGGTTTAAAAATAGGATAAAAATGAAAAATACCATAAGCTTTATCTTTTTTTTGAAGGTCATTTTTTTGTAGGAGATATCTAAGAAAACTATCTTGATAAGCTAAGGCTACATCTCTTTGATCTTTCAGTGGGTTTTCTTGTTCTTGAAAAACTAACCATTTATGTTGTGATAGAATAGATAATAGATTTGAATCAGTCATTGACGAATACTCCTCAAATTGTTAAATTGTAAAGGCTATTAACACTTTGATTATAGCAAATTTTGTTTTATAATAACATGAAAGCTTTAAAGTAAAACTACTTATTAATCAATTAAGCACCAGTAGCTCAGCTGGATAGAGCACTCGCCTCCTAAGCGAAAGATGATGGTTCGAGTCCGTCCTGGTGTATCAGAGACGACATAAGGATGAGAGGAGAAAGATGGAAAAACAAGCAGTCGATGTTTATGTCGAGCAAAAAATAAATTATGCACAAACGAAACATTCAGACCGATGGGAGCACTCCTGTCAAGGTCATACTTATATTCTTTCTACCTATCAAAAACTAATTTATCATGATCAATTAGAAAGAAAAATTGAAGTAAAATGGCAACTGGATGATTCAAAACAAAAGATTAACAAAGTGAAGGTAGATCAAGGAAAGCAGACTTTAGTTTTTAATATAAATCACGCAACCACCACTCTATATGAAAGTGATCAAGGTATCTTATTATTAGAAATCAAAACGCATAGAATTGACTATAGTAAGACAGCTGACGGTCAAATGATACAAATTCACTATCAAATGCATACGAACGATCAATCACTAGGTGAATATTTCTATCAATTGAAATTTACATCATAAATTAGCAATTCCTAGTGAGAATTTTAAGGAGGATAAAAATGGAATTAAAGAAATTTGAAGGCCAAATAAAGGAAGAATTATCGTTAATTGAAGTGGCATATGCTATTTTAGAAGAAAATGGTGAGGCTATTGATTTTACTCAACTGCTTTTAGATATACAAAGCTATCTAAAAGTTTCAGATGAGTTTATTGAAGCCAAAATGATTCGCTTTTATACAGATTTAAATATTGATGGGCGTTTTATCTCAGTAGGTGACAACCGTTGGGGATTAAGATCATGGTACGCAGTGGATGAAATTGATGAGGAAATCATTACTTCTTCTGAAGAAGAAGCTTCAAAACGCCGTAAGAAGAAGTCAGGAAAAGTGAATGCTTTCGCTGACAATGAAGAAGATATGATTGATTACAATGATGATGACCCTGAAGATAGCGATGATGGGTATGTTTATGATGAAGACGAAGATGAAGAAGACGAAGAGGACGAAGAAGATGAACCAATCGAAATCCTAGTTGCTGACGTTGAGGAAGATGAGCCAGATGAAGATGAAGAGCTGAATGAGTATGCAACGGATTTATCTGAATTAGGTGACGAAGAAATCGACCTCGATGAAGATGAAGATTTTGACGAAGAGGACGATGATTTAGAAGAATTAGAAGAAGACTAAAAATAAAAAAGTTAGAGAGACCGGTTCATTTGAATGGGTCTCCTTTTTATTCCAGATAAGATAATTGTAGTTAGCTAAGTTAAAAAATCTATTTTAATGCTATCACGATTTGATGACAATTTGCTGCTTCGTTCGAAATTTAAGCTTCAATATGATAAAATACGCCTATATTATAAGAAATTAGGATGTGGATTCATTGTCACATAATAGTATTCACAATAATCAGACTCAATTTGCTTTGCTGAAACAGTTACTTTATCATCAGCATTATCAAACAATGCTCAAATTTTTAGAAGACAATCCTTCTTGGGAAAGTCAAGAATTATCTAAACTTTTGCAATTAGGTCATGCTTATATTCATACAGATTTGAAAACGATCGAAGAATTATCTGGGCAAGTTGAAATGGACTATCTTACAAAGCCTAGTCTTTTAGAGCGTCGTGTCTATTCTTATATTCAAGGCTTAGCCATTAAATTGGAAATTAAAGAATATGATGATTATTTAAGAGCAATTACACCTTTATTGGTAGATGTATTAAGGCTAACTTTAGAAAACACGGTATTCCCCGATCTTGAACGTTATTTGGTTGAGGTAATGAAAGAAACTGATGAAGGGATCCCTATTTATCGCGGTTTACAGTGGAACCAGTCTTTAATCGAAGCTGATAAAAATGGCAAAATTAATAGAACTTGGGAACGCTACTATGGGAAACATTTTAATTATTCGCACTATGTTTCTTCTAGTCACTTATTAAAGTTAGTAGAAGACTATGTAAAAGACCCGAAAATTTTAAAGTTAGCTGTTCAAATGCGACATATTGAAAAATACGCGAGAAATATTGTGGCCCATGAATTAATCTATGTAGATGATGCTTGGTTAAAACATCGTCTAAAAATTGAAGCTAAGGAAGTTCATCAGCAAATTATTAATATGATAAATGCTGCAGGGTTAAGAGATCCTCAGCAGTGGCAAGGCTTAGCTAGTATTCAAGCCGCTATTGAAAAAGAATTAGAAAAAAATTATACGAAAATGTCGAAATAACGACTAATCTTGATAAAAAGGAGTCATTATCTATGAAAAAATTGATCATCCGTGGAGGCAAAGCACTAAATGGTGAAATTAATATTAATGGAGCAAAAAATTCTACCGTTGCCTTAATTCCAGCAGCCATTTTAGCCGATTCGGAGGTTATCTTAGAAGGAGTGCCAGATATTCAAGATGTCCACTCTCTACTTGAAATTTTGGATGAGTTCCACGTCAAGACTTCTTTTGAAAATAATATATTAAAAATTGACCCTTCTCATATGCAGTCAATCCCTATGCCAACAGGTAAAATTCAGAGTTTGCGAGCTTCTTATTACTTTATGGGAGCAACCTTATCAAAATTTGGGGAGGGCGTAATAGGGTTACCCGGAGGTTGTTTTTTAGGACCTCGTCCCATTGATCAGCACGTAAAAGCCTTCCGAGCTTTGGGTGCGGTGGTTGAGGATGAATACGGGGTAATTACCCTCTCAACTCCCGAAGGGCTTAATGGAAACCGAATCTATATGGACGTGGTTTCAGTTGGAGCAACTATCAACACTATTTTAGCCTCAGTTAGAGCTGAGGGGAAGACGATTATTGAGAATGCCGCACGTGAACCAGAAATTATTGATTTAGTGACTCTATTAAATAAAATGGGGGCAAAAATTCGTGGAGCTGGAACTTCAGTTATACGAATCGAAGGTGTCGACCGTCTAAAAGGAACCACTCATACAATTATTCCCGATCGAATTGAGGCAGGAACCTATATTTCAGTTGCAGTAGCAATGGGAAATGAAATTAAAATTAATAATGTAATTTTTGAGCATATTGAAAGTTTTATCGCCAAACTAAATGAGATGGGTGCTAAGATGGAAATTGGAGAAGATAGTATTCTCGTTCATCGCTCGGATGATTTAAAAATGGTTTCATTAAAAACCCAACCTTATCCAGGATTTGCAACGGATCTACAGCAGCCATTAACTTCTGTATTAATTAAAGCAAATGGAAAGGGAACGATTACGGATACCATATACCCTCAAAGAGTTAAGCATATTCCTGAATTAAATCGTATGGGAGCTAATATTAAGGTGGATGGCGATATTATTCGTGTGGAGGGCCCGGCTAAATTGACTGGTGCTCCAGTTCGTGCCAGTGACTTAAGAGCAGGAGCCTGTTTAGTTATTGCTGGTTTAATGGCAGAGGGTCAAACAGAGATTACAGGTGTTGATAATATCTTAAGAGGTTATTCAAATATTGTTGAAAAACTGCAAGAAGTCGGAGCTGATATCCAAATGGTTGAGGATGAATAGAAAGGAAGTACCCAGTGAGTGATGCATTTTCCTTAGAGAATTTATTAAATAAAGAAGTAAAAGACTTATATGCTTATGCTAGGGAATTAAAAATCCCTGATTTTAGTCAACTGTCTAAAAAAGAATTAGCTTTAGCTGTGATGCGAACACAAAAGGAAAAGCAAGGTTTTTTCCAAGTGGAAGGTATCTTAGATATTCCTAATGATGAAGGCCTAGCCTTTATTCGTCCGATTAATTTCTCTCCTAGTAGGGAAGATGTTTATATTTCAGATTCACAAATCCGCCGGTTTTCCTTGAGAAATGGTGATCGAGTAGGAGGACCTGCTCGACCGCCTAAGGACTCAGAACGTTATTATGGTTTGATGCAGATATCGAGCGTCAATGGGAGAGATCCTGAAGAAACGCTTAATCGAGATGCTTTTGCCAGTCTAACACCCATTTATCCAGACCGGCAGATAAAATTGGAATATAAACAAAATGTTTTATCAAACCGCCTGATTGATGTGATTGCACCAATTGGGTTCGGTCAAAGGGGATTGATTGTTGCACCACCTAAGGCTGGTAAAACAACTATTATAAAAGAGATAGCACGAGGGATTGCCAGTAATTATCCTGATAGTAAACTCTTTATTCTCTTAATTGATGAGCGTCCTGAGGAGGTAACTGATATTGAGCGTTCAGTCAAGGCAGAGGTTGTTTCATCAACTTTTGATGAAAGACCGCAAAACCATGTGCGTTTGGCAGATTTACTACTTTCTCATGCACGTCGCTTGGTGGAAGATGGACAAGATGTTGTTGTCCTTTTGGATTCAATCACACGGTTAGCACGAGCTTATAATTTGGTGGTGCGACCGAGTGGAAGAACATTGAGCGGAGGATTCGATCCTGCAGCTTTTTATTTTCCTAAGCGGTTCTTTGGTTCAGCTAGAAACATTGAAAATGGCGGGTCTTTAACGATTTTAGCTACTGCTCTAGTAGATACTGGATCAAGAATGGATGACATTATTTATGAAGAGTTTAAAGGCACGGGCAATATGGAACTTCATTTGTCCAGAGAATTAGGCCAAAGACGTATCTTCCCAGCTATTGATATTAAAAAATCTTCTACCCGTAAAGAAGAATTATTAATTGAGGAAAACTATTTAAGTCAAATCTGGGACTTGCGCAATTTAATGACTTCTAACGGTTTAGAATATACCGAACAATTAATACAATTGATGCGTCAGACAGATAATAATCAAGACTTTTTTGCACAGTTATCCAAACTTTCAAGTAAATAAATAAGAAATACCCTTACTAAGTGAGGGGTTCTTTTTTGAGAAAAATATATATTTCTTATAGATATGGTTGAATATAGTAAGAAGGAGAATACTTATGAAATGTTTGAATTGTGGTTATGAAAATCTGCCAGATGCTAAATATTGCTCAGAGTGTGGCTTGCCGTTAAACAATGATCATTTATATAAAGAAAATGATAGTGCATCCTTTGATGGAAGAGTAAATCTATTAGAAAATGAAAAGAGTCCAAAAGATTCTGTTCTGTCCCAAAGTAGAATGGATTTATATCATGGACAAGATGAAAGAAACTTGTCAACAGACCAGGAGGATAATAAATCTGAGACTACACAATTAGATCATAAAGACCACAGGGTACTAACTAAGCGAGAAGGCTTTGATTGGAAAAAGCTTGTTGGTTTTAGCCTGATTTTTTTAGGAGTAATTAGTTTTGTCATGATTTATCGCTTAAATTTTTCTAAAGCAGCAGTTGAAGAGCAATTCACTAAGGCTATTAAAAAGAAAGATTATTTAAAGGCAGCAGCGGTAGTAAAAACACCTATTACTGAAGCGCCCTGGACAGATTTAGATGTCAAACGAACAATTGAACATTATCAAGAAGCTGATATTGATTTTCCACAATTATTGCTAAATGGTAATTTATCAACAGGTATTGAATGGCAAGGAAGTAAGTTGGCGAAAACAGAAAAAACGGGAAGCTTTCTGTTGATATTTCCTAAATATGCGATTAATCTTTATCCCTTACCAGTCCAACTCTCTCTTTCTAATGAATATCGTGACCTAAAAATATTGAGTGAAGACCAAACTACTCAGTCTATTAACTCAAAAGGAGGCATTTTAATTGAGCCTCGAATACAAAATGTGATGATTCAATATACTTATCAAGGAAAAACCGAAGAGGTTTGGTTTGATTTAGATTATAGTCAATTAGAAACACTCCGACATAAGCTGTCCTTAGTACCAGTGACTAACACTTTAATGGTGGATAAAGCTCTATTAGGAGTAAGACTTGATCTACCTTTTCAAGTAATTTCATTTAATATTGATGGTCAGGAGTATTCACAGAATCAGATTCAATTGTCAGGCTTTGTTGGTCAAATTTTTGAAGTGAGCTTAAAGGCTAATTATAATGGCCACGAATTACAGACAGAAACCATTCCAGTCAAACTAGTCAATAAAACAAAAACCACTTTAGACTATTCCCAAGATCAAAACCTCAAAGCGCAGATCCAACAAGCGGAGTTAAAATAAAAAAAAGAAGGCTCGTTTTGAAGCCTTCTTTTTCAATAAATAAACTATCCATATTAGCAAAAGATTATAATAATAAAACGAACTTGTTATAGAGTTAGCTCTATGGTACTATTAGAATCTAACATAAAAAAGGAGGTTACTTATGGAATGGATTAAATTAATTGGAATTATTATTATCGTTCTTGGTTTTTATTTTAAGCTAGATACCTTAGCAACTGTTATACTGGCAGGATTAGCTACAGCTTTAGTTTCAGGGATTTCCCTGGCTGAATTTTTCACAATTTTGGGAGAAACTTATACTAAACAGCGAGTTGTATCTTTATTCTTTTTATCTTTACCAATGATTGGATTATCAGAAGCTTATGGTTTGAAACAGCAAGCTGTTAAACTGATTGGAAAACTAAAGGGGTTAACCACTGGTTGGCTATACTCTCTTTATATGTTGATTCGTATAATTGCAGGATTTTTATCAATTCGTTTGGGAGGACACCCACAATTTGTGCGTCCATTAATCTACCCAATGGGTGAAGCAGCAACTAAGTTAAAAGTAGGCGACGATCTTAATGAAGAAGAAACCGAATTGATTAAAGGGCGTGCGGCGGCTAATGAGAACTTCGGAAACTTTTTTGGACAAAATACTTTCATAGGTTCAGCTGGAGTCCTCTTGATTGCTGGGACTTTAAAAGAGTTAGGTTATGAAGGAACGACGGCTAATGTAGCCGTTGCTTCAATGCCAATTGCTATCATTGCTTTAATTGTAGTAGTCGTTTACAACTTATTATTGGATGTCAAAATTAGACGTCATCATAAAGGGGAGGTTAAATAATGCAACTCTTAAGTAATTATGCTGGGTTTCTAGCGATAACTTTCCTTGAAAGCTTAAATGCCGCACTTGAACCTTATGTGCCAATGCTTTTGGAAATCACTTTTATTCTTATTGGTTTGCAACTTCTCCACACGGCATGGCGAGCTTTTACAGACGAAACGAATCCTAATCGAGTTGGAACAGCCATGTTTTGGGGTTTATCTGGTCTCACTTTTTTAGGTGGACAATTTATCCCCCCTATGATTATCGGAATTATCATCTGTGTCATGGGTGCTTTATCACTCTTTAAACAAGTTAAAGTGGGAACTTTACCAATAGTTGATGAAGATAAAGCAGAAGCTCGTTCTGAAAGAGTCGGTAATAAAATCTTTATCCCTGTATTAACACTTGGGATAGTGGCTTTAATTATTGGATTTACGATTCAAAGCTTTAATGTAGTCGGGATCGCAATGGGTGCAGTTTTAGCCACCGTTATAGTGTTCATCGTTTCAAAAGCTAAACCCTATGAGTTTCTTGATGAAAATAGTCGAATGGTACAACAAGTTTCTACTACAGGTATTTTACCTCAGCTACTAGCCGCTTTAGGAGCAGTCTTTACAGCGGCAGGTGTTGGTGATGTCATTGCCAGTTTGATTGGTGGCGTCGTTCCTGCTGATAGCCGTTTCTTTGGAGTGGTTGCTTACGTAATGGGAATGGTAATCTTCACTGCCATTATGGGCAATGCTTTCGCAGCCTTCACCGTTATTACTGCAGGAATAGGAATACCTTTTGTATTTGCCTTAGGGGCAGATCCTTTTGTGGCAGGAGCCTTAGCCATGACTGCTGGTTATTGTGGAACTTTGATAACGCCGATGGCTGGAAATTTTAATGCTTTGCCAGCAGCTCTATTACAAATGAAGAATGAGTATGGCGTCATTAAACAGCAGATTCCAGTTGCAGTGGTAATGATTGTAGTCCATATTGTATTAATGTATTTCTTTGCTTTTTAATTGTAAAATAGAAGTGAATAGGGAGGAATTTGATGAAAATTTTAGTAACAGGCTTTGATCCCTTTGGTGGCGAAGACGTAAATCCAGCCATTGAAGCAGTAAGAATGTTGCCTGATGAGATTGCAGGAGCAGAAATCATAAAATTAGAAATACCGACTGTTTTTCATAAATCAGCGGAAGTTGTTCGTGAAAAAGCCTTGGAAGTAAAACCGGATGTTATTTTAAACATCGGTCAAGCAGGGGGGCGTGCGGAGTTAACACCTGAGCGTGTGGCCATTAACCAAGATGATGCGCGTATCCCAGATAATGAAGGCAATCAACCGATTGACGTTTCTATTCAAAAAGACGGAGAACCTGCGTATTTTGCTAGCTTACCGGTTAAAGCAATGGTAGAAGCTATTCGTAAAGCCGGTCTACCCGCAAGCATTTCGAATACTGCTGGGACTTTCGTTTGTAATCATATTATGTATCAGTCACTTTATTTTGCGGCAAAAGAGATGCCGAATACTAAAGCAGGCTTTATGCATATTCCTTTTATGACCCAACAAGTGGTTGATAAGCCAAACGTTCCTTCAATGTCATTGAAGGATATTGCTAAGGGAATTGAAAAAGCAATTGAAGCGATTGTTGAGTATAATGAAAAAGAAGATATCAAAGCTGTTGGTGGCGCTACTCATTAATCTTAGAATTAAAAAAAGAAATTAAAACAGCACTCTCTTTGATGGGGATTAATCCATCAAAGAGAGCGTTATTTATTTAGGAAATACTTTCAATAAAAGCTTGTGTTCGTTGATGTCGTGGATTATTAAAAACATCGTAGCTGCTTCCTTCTTCTAAAAGGATACCTTTGTCTAAAAATACGACTCGGTCTGATACTTGTTGGGCAAATTTCATTTCGTGAGTTACAAGGATTAAGGACATATGCTGGTGGGCAATTTTTTGAATAAGGTCTAAAACGCCTCCAACTAGTTCAGGGTCCAAAGCAGAAGTGGGTTCATCTAATAGGATAACTTTGGGTTCAATCGCTAAAGCCCTAGCAATTCCAACTCTTTGCTGTTGTCCGCCTGATAGCTGGTGAGGGTAGTCATCTAGATGGTCCCCCATACCAACTTGCTGTAGGAAGGGGATGGCCCTTTCCTTTGCTTGAGATTTAGAAAGTTTTTTCACCATTAAAAGATGTTCCATCACATTCTCCAGCGCAGTCTTTTTAGAAAACAATGCATAATTTTGAAATACCATAGCTGTTTGTCTACGGAGGTTAAGAACATCAGTTTGAGAGACCGTTTCAACATTCAGTGTTAACTGATCCAAACGAATAGTTCCCTCGTCAGCAGGTTCAATAAAGTTAATTGTTCGTAGTAGAGTCGATTTGCCCGATCCAGAGGGTCCGATAATAGTCAGGACTTGTCCAGCCTCAACTTTTAAATGGATATCTTGAATAGCTTTTTTATTTTGAAATGACTTTGACCAATGATTTAGTTCTAACATTTTAAGTTCCTTTCTAAAAATCAGCCCACTTGGTAATAGCTTTCCAGTTTTTTAATCAACCATTCTAATAGAATGCATAAGAGCCAGTATATCAATGAAATAGCAATATAAGCTTCAAAAAAGCGTAAATTAGAGCCAGCAGTTATTTTGGCTTGTCCCATCATATCAACGACCGTAATGGTAAAGGCTAGGGATGTCCCTTTTAATAAGCGAATAAGACTGTTTCCTAGGTTAGGTATGGCATTAATCATAGCTGAAGGTAAGATAATTCTCCACATGGTTTGACTAGCATTTAAGCCAATAGAATAGGCAGCTTCAATCTCCTTATGATCGACAGAAAGAATGGCTGAGCGAATCGTTTCAGAGTTATAGGCAGATTCATTTAGTCCCATGGCTAAGAAAGCGTAAAGAATGGCAGGGACTTGATTCACATCCCAATCAGTACCAATTGATCGATTAAGCCATTGTAGAAAGATGGGTAAGCCGTAATAAGCAAGAAATAGCTGAACAAGCAAGGGGGTTCCACGCATAAAAGAAACAAAAAGATTGACGAACCCTCTTAGACCTTTGATCTTTTTGAGTTTGATGATAGCTAAAATAAATCCAAGTATTAAGCCGATTATCCCAGCAATAAGAGTAATTAATAAGGTAATCGGAAGTTTTTCAAGAATCCGTGGGAAAGCGATTTTAATGGCATTTAATGAAATAAGTTGACTGTTTGTTTGTTCTTTAAGTCTTTGGGATTCAAAGCTCTGATTGCGCTGAATAATTGTTTCATTTAGCAGAGTATCATCTTGACCTAAATATTTCAGTGAAATTTCACTCAGACTACCATCTTGTCGCATAGCTTGTAGGGTTCGATCAACCACTTGCCGCAATTCAACTTCATCTTTGCGGAAAATAAAATAAGAGCCAGGAATTCTAATTTCTTCTTCGTTAGCTATCGGATGCATTTTTAATTGGATGCCGTAAGTATCCTCAACATCCTTTAGATAGGTTGTGGCGTAAATAGTCGCGTCGATTCGACCGTTATAAACATCACGTATTAAAGAGGCTGGGTCAGACTCTGCATATTGGATAACAACTGCCTTATCAGGGTGAGTCTCATTCCAAGCTTCTAGGTAGATAGATTGTGGGGAAGAAGGAACGACACCAAAAGATTTGCCTGCCATTTGTTCAATGGTGAGGCCTTCCCTACTATCATTAGCTGTAATTAATACATTGTGAGTGATGACATATGGGTAGAGGGAAAATAAAAATTTTTCACGTCGTTCGGGATTTTCACCCAAATTATTGGCGACTAGATCGAACTGACCAGAATCCAGTCCTGCGAAGAGGGAAGAAAACTCAGTAATTTCAAATTTGAACTCAATATCTTCATTACGTCGATCAATTTCTTGCAGGATTTCAATTTCAATTCCTACTAATTGACCCTTATCATCAAAATAGTTGAGTGGTTTGGTTTGACCGGAAGTTCCAATCGTATACTCTTGTTTAGCTAATATGGAAGGATGAGTTAAAATTAAACTTATGGAAATAAGCAGTAAAGTAAAGATCAATTTATAAAGTTTTTTCATGGAATTCTCCTAAGCACAATAGAATATGATTATTTTATCAAAAAAATGAATAGATAGATAGATTATGTGAATAAGAAAACAAGCAAAAAACAATCCCACCTATACGCTGATTGGGTAGGATTGTTTTTGTAGCAATTAAGAAACACCTGTTTTGACTATATGAAATCTTATAAAAGCCCTAATAGAGGTTGAATCATTGAAACTTGTACGGGTGCGCCAGGTCCTAATGGAAGGTTGAGACTGTACCATACAATTAATAAGATTGACCAGAAGATTAAGAAAGCAATAGAGTATGGTAGCATAGTTGAAATAAGGGTCCCAATTCCACTCTTCTTATCATATCGTTGCATAAACACAAGAATCATTGCAAAATAGTTCATCAATGGTGAAATAATATTAGTGGATGAATCAGCCACACGATAAGCCATTTGGGTCATCTCTGGGGACAAGTTAATGGCAATAAACATTGGAACAAAGATAGGAGCTAAGATTGCCCACTTGGCAGAAGCTGAACCAATAAACAAGTTGATAAAAGCTGCAAAGAAAATAAAAGCAAGGATTAAAGGAATTCCTGAAATCTTTTGACTTTTTAAGAAATCTGCACCTGTTGAAGCTAAAATAATTCCCAAATTAGACTCGGTAAAGTAAGCAATCAGTTGGGAAGCAAAGAAAGCCATTACGATGAAACCTGCCATTGATCGCATAGCCTCAATCATTGATTCCACGAAGTCATTAGAATTTTGAATTTTGCCAGTTGTACGACCATATACATAGCCTGGTATACCAAATAATAAGAAAACCATAAATATTAAGCCGGTATTCATAAAGGGTTGTAAAGTCTTTAGACCGGTCTCAGGGTCGATTGATTGGAAGGGACCAAACCAAGGGTTCATTAGTAGAAAAGCCGCGACTAATGAAACTAACAATGCGATCCCGGCATTCTTTAGACCTTTTTCTTCCTTAAGGGATAGCTCGCTAGTTTCATGTTTATCAAAGTCGCCATGGTATGAACCAAGATGTGGTTCAACAATTTTTTCGGTTATTAAAGTACCAATAATGGTTAAGAAAACAGTAGAGACGATTAAGAAATACCAGTTACCACTAATGGAAACTTCATAATCAATGCCACTGGCATTTAAAGCGACGTTAGTGATCCCTCCTAATAAGGCATCAGTTGGTCCAAACATAAGGTTGGCTGAAAATCCGCCCGATACCCCAGCAAAGGCAGCAGCTAGACCAGCAATTGGGTGACGCTTAGCACCAGCAAACATAATAGCGCCAAGTGGCACAACCACTACGTAACCAGCATCAGAGGCAATATTTGAGATAATACCGGCAAAAACAACCACCATGGTTAAGAGTGAATTAGGTACCTTCATAATTAACTTAGTCAAGGCAGAGCCGATTAAGCCTGACCATTCTGCAATTCCAACACCCAACATGGTGACGAGAACAGTTCCTAAAGGAGCAAAGCTAGTAAAGTTTGAAACCGCCGATTCAAATATATAGCGTAAGCCATCACTGTTTAAGAGTGAGACGGCTGCTATAGTACTGGTTTCATCTGCTTTCGCATCAAAGAACTCTACTGAAACGCCTGAGCGGTAAACCAAGTCAGAGATTAAAATAGTGATAGCCGACAAGATGATAAAAATTACTACTGGGTGCGGCATCTTATTACCGACTTTTTCCACCCAATCTAGTGAACGTTGTACAAAACTTTTTTTATTCTTTCCATTTGATTCCATACTACTATTAATTATTCCTCCTATAACAATATTTTAAATCATTATAATAATAAATCTTATTAAATTATTTAAAGAGATGCAAGGCCTTTTCAAAACAATAGAAAGTCATCAATGAGTCTCTAAAAACAAATGCAAATAAAAACCGACCGGAGCGCTTTTAAGCACCTGGGTCGGCTTTTTGAGCTGTTTAAAATTAGTCTTCTTTTTTTGCGTTTTTGTCCACAAATCCGAACTTTTTGTTGAACTTGTCGACGCGTCCATCGGCTTGTGTAAATTTCTGACGTCCAGTATAGAATGGATGTGAATCAGATGAAATTTCAATCCGGATTAAAGGGTAAGTGTTTCCATCTTCCCATTCAACTGTCTCTGAAGAAGACTTAGTTGATCCTGATAAAAATTTATAACCTGTCGAAGTATCCATAAACACAACTGGATGATATTCTGGATGAATGCCTGCTTTCATGTGTATACTTCCTTTCTGCCGTAAATTATTTGCTAATCTACAGTTATTCTTTGCACAGGGTGCAACATAAGAATAATAACAAAATTTTATAGTGCTGACAATCTTTTTTTGGAATATAATGAACTATCCCATCTCTTTTATTTCGAAAACGAGATAAAAAGTGCTATAATTTATGAAAATACTTTAGAGGGGGGGAAGAAGTTGAAACGTGAAGAAGAACAGATTAGACAATCGCTTGCTAATTATCGGCCGAATCAATTTAAAGATAAGACACATTATGCTGTTTTAATTCCTCTTATTCAAAGAGAAAATGAATGGCACCTCCTTTATGAAGTAAGAAGCTCCTTAATTTCTCAGCCGGGCGATACTTCTTTTCCGGGAGGAAAGGTGGAAGTGGGTGAAACTTTTGAAGCAGCGGCAGTTAGGGAAACGATGGAAGAATTAAATATCAGTCGTAAACACATAGAAGTTATTGGAGAGTTAGATGGATTGATTCATGATGCAACAATGATTCATTCTTATGTAGCTTTGATTAAAGATATTACTTTTGATAATATAAGTCCGAATGCCAAAGAAGTCGCTTATTTGTTTACCCTTCCCTTAGACTATGTCTTAAATAATAATCCAACTTATTACGATGCATCTGTATTGACGGAAGTAGGGGAAGATTTCCCCTTCCACTTAATGGCTCATGGTGCATCTTATCAATTTAGAGTGGTAAAACGTAAAATTCCGTTTTATAATTTACCTAGTGGAGAGTATCTATGGGGCTTTACTGCCAGTATGACACAATGTTTTGCAGAGGTCATTCGTAATCATTATGATATCAATGTTCAGGAGGAAAAAATTAATGAATAATTTTTTTCAGCCATTCGAAAAAATGGGTCTACAAGTATTTTTAGCAGGAGCAGAATATAATTTTAGAGTCGCTAAAATAGGTGAAGCAGCGGTAAGCCAACAAATTACAAAAGCGCTTGAAAAAGGAGGTTTTGACTTCCAAAGTTTCTATACTGGAGAACAAGTTCATGGTCCCAAGGTTGCATTTCCTCAAGAAGAAATTAGCAATCCGTTTGCAATTGGGCATATAGTGCCTCAATCGGATGGTTTGTTAACTAATCAGCCTCAGCAAGTTTTAATGATAAAGTTTGCGGACTGTACTCCTGTCATTATTTTTGATGCCAACCAAAAAGTTTTTGCAATTGTTCATTCAGGCTGGAGAAGCACGGTACAAAAAATCAGTCAATTGGCTGTTAAAAAGATGCAAGAGAAATTTGCTTGTAAATTAGAAGATCTTTGGGTCTATATTGGTCCTTCCATTGACCAAGATCATTATGAAGTGGGCGAGGAAGTCTATCAAGCTTTTGCCGAGTGGGATAATCATGCTTTATATATAAAACCAGGTCAAAAAGAGGGCAAGTATCAATTGAGTATGACTGATGCTAACATGAAGTTAATTCAAGATTTGGGGATCCCTCAAGAAAGAATAATGGTAGATAGGCGTTCTACTTATCTATCTTCCGAGCTTCACTCTGCGCGCAAAGAAGGCAGTGACTATCAATTGAATGGTCTTTTTGCCATGATTAAGTAAAAAAACGAACCGAGCTTTTGCTTGGTTCTTTATCTTTTTTCTAGCTTTTAGTTAAGGATTGTTTAGAATAAAGGATATTAAAAGGAATTGGAGATTTTATATGGCAGAGGATAAGTTTAATAAAGAGGACTTCATGGCCCATTATAAAGGGCGAGGCTATTCTTACGAATCCATTCAAACAGAGATAGATAGTGAAAATAACAGTCGGGTTGTCATCAAAGAGCTGGAGGCGCAAGTATCAAAACAAGTTCCGGAATTTTCATCTAAATTACGCCATCGCTTAGTTGAGATGCCGGACGAAATCTATTAAGCTTCTGGAATTCGGATTTTTGGTCATCGAATGAAGAGTTTATTATTTTCGCCAGATGTGGCCCTTATTCGAAACTCAAATGCCCATGCTGTTATGTCAGTTTATCCTTTCACACCACAAATGGCTATTAATCAGTCATTGATTAATGTCTCATCCGTACCAGTTTTTACTGGAGAAGGAGGAGGAATGACCAGTGGCGAGCGCAGTATTCAACTAGCCTTTCAATCTGAGCAAGCGAGAGTCTTTGGAGTAGTCGTTAATCCACCAATGGAAAATGAGCTAATCCGTCAGATTGCCCAGGTGGTTGATGATCCTGTAGTGGCAACTGTTTCAAGTGAGCATGATGATGATATTGGGAAATTAAATGCAGGGGCTAATATGTTAAATGTTTCTGGAGGTGCTAGAACCGCTCAGTTAGTGGCAGAAATTCGTCAACAAGTGGGTGACGTTGTACCTATCATAGCTACAGGAGGTCCAACAGGCCCCAGCATCTTAGAGACTCTTGAAGTAGGTGCTAATACCATTACCTATAGCCCACCTGCTTCTGCAGATATCTTCGCTGAATTGATGGCTAAATATCGTAAAAAAAAAATAAAATAAGACGGGATATAAAAACTAAGCAGAAAGATGGTATAATAAATTTAAAATAAGTATAAGGGAGTTCAATATGTTTTCTAAAAAAGATCAAATTGCTGTAAATACGATTCGTGCTTTAAGTGTTGACCAAATAGAAGCGGCCAACTCAGGACATCCAGGATTACCACTTGGAGCAGCGCCAATGGCCTATGCTTTGTGGTCGAGTCATTTGAATATTAATCCTAAAGATAGTCAATGGATTAATAGAGACCGTTTTGTGCTATCTGCTGGACATGGTTCAGCCATGCTATATAGTCTATTACATTTATCTGGCTTCAAAGTTACAATGGAAGATTTAAAACAATTCCGTCAATTAGGTTCTATAACACCAGGGCATCCTGAATATCGTCATACTGATGGAGTTGAAGCGACTACGGGACCGCTTGGTCAAGGAATTGCGCAAGCAGTTGGTATGGCTATGGCAGAACAACATACGGCTGCTTTATATAATACGGACCAACATCAAGTTATTAATCATTACACCTATGTATTAGTGGGTGATGGCGACTTAATGGAAGGTATTTCTTATGAAGCTTGCTCTTATGCTGGCCGTCAAAAATTAGGCAAATTAGTGGTTCTCTATGATTCAAACGATATTTCTTTAGATGGTGACTTAGACTTATCATTTGTGGAAGATATTAAAAAACGTTTTGAGAGTCAAAATTGGCATTATCAAAGAGTAGAAGATGGTAATGACCTAGAGGCTATTTCTCAAGCAATCGAAGTTGCTAAAGAAGTAAGCGACCAACCTTCAATTATTGAAGTAAAAACAGTGATTGGTTTTGGATCACCGAATGAGGGAACTTCTAAAGTTCACGGAGCGCCATTGGGAGCAGACGCTTGGTCACAAACTAAAGCTAAATATGGATATGATTATCCAGCCTTTACTGTGCCCGAAGAGACTAAATCTGTTTTTAATGAAAAAATAGTGGAACGTGGAAAAAAAGCTCAAGATGAATGGCAAAATTTATTTGAACAATATCAAGAAGCTAATCCTGAATTAGCAAAAGAATTAAAAGCAGCTTTTGCAAATGAATTACCTGAAGATTATGCAGCTGACCTTAAATTTCTCGATGTGAATGCTAAAGCTGAAGCGACAAGAAGCTCTTCTGGAACAGCCATTCAAGGCCTAAAAGCTAGAGTTTCATATTTATGGGGAGGCTCTGCTGACCTTTCTGGTTCAAACAAGACCATGATTAAAGAGACAGAAGACTTTATGCCAGGAAGTCGACAAGGACAAAACATTTGGTTTGGTGTTAGAGAATTTGCCATGGCTGCCATGATGAATGGAGCTGCTTTGCATGGTGGAAATAAAATTTATGGTGGGACATTCTTTGTATTCTCAGATTACTTAAAAGCGGCCATTCGTTTGTCAGCTTTATCTCAATTACCCGTTACTTATGTTTTAACACATGATTCAGTTGCTGTAGGTGAAGATGGGCCAACACATGAACCGATTGAACATTTAGCAGCTTTTCGTGCCATGCCAAATCTTAATGTCATCCGACCGGCAGATGCAAACGAGACAATGGTGGCTTGGAAGATTGCCGTGGAATCTCAAACAACACCTACTTTATTAGTTCTTAGCCGTCAAAACTTACCGGTTATCAACAACTCTAATGAATTAGCAGAAGAAGGTGTTCGTAAAGGTGCTTATATCATCTCACCTGCCAAGGAAGACGCACAAGGTGTTTTAATTGCTACAGGATCTGAAGTTTCAGTAGCCATTGAAACTCAAGCACTATTGGCTGAAAAAGAAGTTTATGTAAATGTTATTTCGATGCCTGCTCAAAATATTTTTGATCAACAAAGTGACGAGTATAAAGAAATGATACTACCTAAACAGCTTGACAAACGAGCTTCTATAGAGATGGGATCTAGCTTTGGATGGCATAAATATATTGGTATGGATGGCTTAACCATTAGTATTGATGAATTTGGTACCTCAGCTCCAGGCCACCAAGCCATTGAACACTTTGGTTTTTCAGCAGAAAAAATCGCTCAAGCTTATCTTAAACACTTTGAATTATAAAATTAAAAGGGGGAGAAGGTATGGGGAAAAGAACAAATGAGACAAAGCCTCTAATTGTTCGTTTATTAATTATCGCAGCCTTAACTATTCTCCAGATTATATGGATAGTTGTATTGGTCAAAGATCTAGTTGCCTATTCTGTTTGGCTAAACCTCTTTATGACTATTGTATCTTTTGGGATCATCATTTATTTGCTAGATAAGAACGAAAGTCCTGCTTATCGCTTATCATGGATTGTGTTATTAGCAGTTTCACCTATCATAGGCTCTTTGTTTTATCTCTATGCTGGTAACAAACGACCTTTGGCAGATATGACAGAACGACTTAATCGTCAGAATCGCTATCATTTAAGGGACTTAAAAAAGGTGCCCAATGCCTTAGGGTCGCTAGCACAAGATAATCCACGGATTGCAGGCATTGCAAAGTATGTCAATGATTACGCAAAAATGCCTGTTTCTGCGGGGGTAGACGTTAAGTATTTTGCGAATGGCGAATCAATGATGGAACCACTTATTCAAGACCTAGAGTCAGCACACTCACATATTTTTCTTGAATTCTTCATTATTGAACAAGGTCAAATGTTTGATCAAATCTTTGACGTGCTTAAAAGAAAAGCTCAAGAAGGTGTAGAAGTACGTTTAATATATGATGATTTCGGTTGTCTTTTAAGACTTCCTAAAGACTTTGTCGAACAAATGGAGGCATTTAATATTAAGGCCCTTAAATTTAACCCAGTGCGGCCAATTGTTTCTCTTGTTTACAATACTCGAGATCACCGCAAGTATATTGTTATCGATGATAAGATTGCTTATACAGGGGGTCTAAACATTGCAGATGAGTATATTAATGCGGTGGAGCGATTTGGCTATTGGAAAGACACTATGATTCGTATTAAAGGTGCTGCTGTATGGAACATCTCACAAATGTTTTTAACTATGTGGAATGCCTACGTAACTGAAGATTCAGATGACAAAAAATTTACTGACCAAGCCAGTTTAGATGAAAGTTTAAGTATTATCGAAGGTAATGAGTCCAGCGGCTATGTCCAACCCTTTAGTGATACACCTTTAGATAGTGAAGTAATAGGTGAAAATGTCTATCGTGAGATTCTCAACACCGCAGAGCGTTATGTTTATATTTTTACTCCCTATTTAATTATTTCCTATGAGTTACAAACGGCTATGACTTTAGCAGCTAAAAGGGGTGTGGACGTGCGCTTGATGACACCAGGAATTCCTGATAAAAAATTAGTTTATCGAATTACTAGGTCTTTCTATCGTCCTTTGATAGAAGGTGGAGTAAAAATTTATGAATATACTCCCGGTTTTCTACATGCTAAGTCATTCGTTTCAGATGATCGGGTGGCGATAGTCGGTACCCTTAATTTAGATTATCGTTCACTATATCTTCATTTTGAAACGGCTACCTTGCTATACTATCATCCAGAAATAAAAGCGATTAAAGATGACTTTATTCAGGCACAGAGTGTGGCTGAATTAATTCGGATGAAGCACCTAAGACGTTCGATTGCTGGAAGGATTATCGACGCATTGTTGAGATTGTTAGCTCCATTCGTCTAGTATTAAGGAGGCCGAAAATGAGGTGGGAAGATTTAAGACGAAGTAAAAATGTTGAAGACCGTCGAAGCCAAGGCGGAAGTTCTTTTGGCGGAGGAATGGGCTCAGGCCGTTCGGGTGGTATGAGTGGTAATCTCCTAATGATGTTATTGATGTCAAAAGGGAAATTTAAATGGATTTTGATAGGAATCTTGCTTATTTCCTTTTTTACAGGAGGATCTTCTTTGTTAGGAGGCGGGCAACCAACGAATCACAACTACGGTGATTCAGGTGTCGTTTTTGAAGATGCTAGTGAAAAGTCCGACTCTAACAATCAAATAACTGATGAAGAAGGAGAGTTTCTTTCAGTAGTATTAGCTAATACCGAAGATTTTTGGACTGAAAAGTTCGCTGAATATGATTTAACTTATAAAAGACCAAAATTAGTCCTTTACACAGAAGGAACAAATACTGGTGGATGTGGATTTGGCCAAAGTTCTGCAGGCCCCTTCTACTGTCCAGGTGACCAAGCTATCTATATAGATGTTAGTTTTTATCGTGAATTAGCTAATAAATATGGCGCTCCAGGAGACTTTGCGATGGCTTATGTTCTGGCTCATGAAGTGGGGCATCATGTCCAACAACAGCTAGGGACAATGGATGATTATCAGAAACTGGCTCAACAAAATCCAGGCGTTAAGAATGAATTAACGGTTCGCTTAGAATTGCAAGCAGATTATTATGCAGGAGCTTGGGCACGCTATGCTGATGAGCAAGGTATCTTAGATGAAGGAGACATTGAAGAAGCACTTCAAGCAGCCTTTTCAGTAGGGGATGATACTTTACAAAAAGAAACGATGGGGTATGTAGTTCCTGATTCCTTTACTCATGGAACATCTAAGCAAAGACAAGAATGGTTTGCTAGAGGCTATAAATATGCTGGTGATTTCCAAGAAGCAGATACCTTTAATGGTGATATTTAACAAAAAAGAACGCTTTATGAATTTTCATAAAGCGTTCTTTTTGTTCTAAAGCTTTTCTCTAAAGCTTTTCAAGCAATTTGTTGATAAATTTAAAGGTTCTTTCAGTTGAAGAAATCGAAAGTCTTTCATTAGGGCTATGCACGTCTTTCATCGTAGGGCCTACTGCAATCATTTCCATTTCAGGGAAAGTATCTGTAAAAACAGCCGGTTCAAGAGCAGCATGGACAACCTCAACTTTCATTTCTTTATTAAAAGTCTCTTTAAATGCTTCTAGGGCAGTCTCTCTAAGACTAGACTCTTTTGCAAATTCCCAAGCTTGATAATAATCTGCTTCAATCACATCAAATCCATTTTTTTGATAGATTTTTGTCACATTTTCAGTATGTTTATCAAAAGATTCAGGATTCGAACTTCTAAGGGAAATAGTGACTTTTAATTGACGATCTTGAATATCAAAGATAGCGAGATTGTTAGAACACTCAACAATATCAGGATATTCTTCCATCATACTATAGACACCGTGTGGGACTTCAGCGATAAATTGCTCAATATTTTCTTGGCTTTGTGCCGATAAGACCTCATCTATATTATCAATTTTTTTAATGGTTACTTGCATGTCTTTATCAAGAGGATATTTAGCGATTAAGTTTGTAAAATCAATGGAATAATCTTCTTCATCTGATGCAAATACTACTCTTGCATCGCGGGGTATCGCGTTATGTTTTGATCCGCCGACAATCGACACTAATTCATAGTCGGACACCTCTTTAATTAAGTTCATAGCCTGTAAGGCAAATTTAATGGCGTTTCCTCTTTTTTGGTGGATTTCCATTCCTGAATGTCCACCTAACATATTATTAATGGTTAATTCAAAAGTGTTTTTTAACTGGCGAGCTTGATATTTAAGTTTTTGCTTACCAATAAGGTTATGGCCACCAGAACAACCGGCCAGTAAGATGCCTTCTTCTTCTGCATCAATGTTAATTAATTTTTTGCCACGAATATTTTCTTTTTTTACAGCTCGTGCACCAGACATGGTGGTTTCCTCATCCGTAGTAACCAGCAATTCAAGAGCAGGGTGTTTAGCTTCTTTGTCTTCAATGATTGCTAGACCCATAGCTACTGCAATTCCATCATCTGCTCCTAAGGTTGTCCCTTTGGTTTTAACCCAATCCCCTTCTACTGCCAATGGAATAGGGTCTTTGGCAAAGTCGTGTTTTATGCCTTCTGCCTTTTCAGCCACCATATCCATATGTCCTTGAATGATGATTGGTTCATGATCCATATAGTCGGGATGGGCTGGCTTTCTAATAATAATATTATTAGCTTCATCTTGAATAGTTTCATAACCCAATTCTTTTCCTAAATGATACAGGTAGTCGCTAACTGCTTGTTCATTACCAGATTCTCTAGGTATTTTGGTTAACTCTTCAAAGTAGTGGAAGACTCGATTAGGTTGTAGATTTTCTAACAATTTAATTTCTCCTTTCATCTTAAGCGTCGACAAAATCAAACGCTATCAAATGGCTTCTAAGTTGATTATAAAACTAAAAAAAAGCAGATACAAAGGTTTTCAAAATTATTTTTAAAATTTTAGTCTTTTTAAATAATTTAAGCACATTAAATTGTGCTAGTACAAGAATTATGATTAGACGAAATTCTAAGCATTAGCTATAATAGAGAGAGAATGATAAAAGTCAGAAAGAAGGTGATTAGATGTCAGAAGAAGTAAAAATTTTTCGATCGCTTACACAAGAAGAAGTCACACAAAATCCATTACTTTTAGAAATTTTAGACTTAAATGGCGAACAGCTAACCTATTATTTTGAAGAAAAGTTTTTGGATAATCCGTTTATAGAGTTTGAATACCCTATTGAGCATAAGGTTTCCCAGATTTTACAAGAAAGAAGGCCTGCAGCTGATCCAGATATTGATATTCAAAGTCCAAGCTCTCCTCAAACATTAGAAACCTTCCTTTTCGAGCAGATTATGTTATATAGGCAAACACCGATTAGAGATGCTATGGTGCAAATGGTTCCCTTTTTAGATGAACGTGGCTATTTACCTTATAAATATGGAGAACTTGCAAAAAAACTACAAATAGACCCTATGATTGCCTTAGATGCCATTACTCTTTTTCAACAATTAGAGCCGACTGGGATTGGGGCTTATGATTTGAAAGAATGTCTAATGTTGCAAACAGACCAAGACCAACATTCGCCAAATCATGCCTATTTTTTATTAGAAAATTATTTTGCTGAATTATTAGAAGAAGATTATGCAGAGATTATGGAGCGTACAAACTTAACGCTAGCTGAAATCCAACAAATTGTTAATTATTACCATACATTGCGGACACGCCCATCTTCATTATATGAACGAATTGAGCGAATTAATTTGATTCCAGATGTTGAACTGCAACTCATGGGAGAAGAAATACAAATTCACATTAACCGTCAGTATTATCCACGGCTAA
Organism: Facklamia sp. P13064; assembly: GCF_050409425.1. Classification (NCBI taxonomy): domain Bacteria; kingdom Bacillati; phylum Bacillota; class Bacilli; order Lactobacillales; family Aerococcaceae; genus Facklamia; species Facklamia sp. P13064. Next base: position 60,402 of record NZ_JBNUPM010000010.1, read on the forward strand.
TTTTTGATCAAGATTATTATGATGAAATGGAAGCTAAAAATAATACTGAGCTTCAAGAATATATCCAACCGCATAAGGAATTCTACCAGCAAATGTTATCAAGTATTCGCTCTAGAGAGAAATTGTTAATTGCAGTGACTAAGATTATCGTTCAATCTCAGCTGCAATATCTCAAAGGAGAAGACAAAAGCCCAACGCCTTTATTAATTAAAGACATTGCTCATCAGCTGCGCTTATCTGAGTCTATTGTCAGTCGCATTATTATCAATAAGAACCTCGCTTATGGAGAGAATGTGTCTCCACTTTCGGATTTTATTAATATTTCAGCAAAAGTCGGACGTAGTGGGTTGTCTGCTCTAAATATTCAAGCTTTTATTCAAGATGTTATAACAAAGCATGGCCAAGATGTTTCTGATCAAGAAATTATCGATCAACTGGCAGATAAAAAAATCATTATCAGTCATCGTTTAGTAGAGCGCTATCGTCAAAACATTCTAAAAAAGCAAGCAAAAGGATAAAGCATAAAGCCCCAGCCATTTAACAAATGGCTGGGACCTTATGCTTATTGCTGATAGAAAAAGAGTGAGTGTGTTGAATTGACCAGATGCATAGGAATAAGTTCCTTTGTTTGAGGACGATAATAAGCTAATAGCACTAATCGGTTTCCTACTTGTGTTAAAGCGTGGTTTATTAAACGTGTATCGTTATCACTGGCAATCTTTTCGGCTTCTTGGTAAGTTAAGGGTACGATGATGCGAGGAATAAAGATTGTTTCTCCATTGATTTGGAATTGGCTTTGATCAATAGAAACATCTAGTTGGCTTAAATCTTCCTCTGAATTAATTTGTGTAAGGATTTGATTCAAAGCCTTACTTGCTACTTTATTTTTATTAACTTGTTGCTCTTGATTTGTAAAATTATTTAGATAATAGCTTTCCATGGCTTGATTAATATCTTGAGGCACTTCATCTGGAAGTGTCAAATTAGGGAAATCAGAAGAAACGCTTAATTTCTCTTTTAAAAAGCGAGGGGCTGTATTGCTCTGTTTATTTTTTTCTGTTTGCTCCTTTTGGCTATCTTCTGATTCAAGGTTTTCAGTTGTTTGACTAGTTATTTGGTCTTGGGAGACAGCAGCCCATTCTGATTGTTCATTTTTCTCATTAGCGGTTGGTTCTTGAAAGTATTGGAAAATCTGACAGGCAGATAATAAAAGAGATGCAATCATAAGGCTAAGTATTTTTTTCATGAAATCATTCCTTTTTGTTTCGTTCCATCAGTGTATCAGAAAAATATGGATATTAGGTAACAAGTTGATAACAAATTACTAAATTAAATCCTAAAAAGAGTGTGACAACTTGGTCAAACAATGATAAAATCGATTAGAAATATAAGGACTTTTAATGCATTCCAGCGAGGATGCCAAAGTCTACTGAGTATTTTAAGTCCTTATTTTCAAATAAAGGGCTCTTTTTTATGCCTTCATATAAGGAGATTAAAATGGAAAATTCAAAAGATAAAATGACGCTATTGCTGCAACCTCACGAAAAGCCGGAGTTTACCAAAGGATTATTATTAAGTTTCCAACATGTTTTTGCTATGTTTGGAGCAACGATCTTAGTTCCCTTAATTTTAGGGCTATCTGTTTCAACTGCTTTGTTAGCAAGTGGGATAGGAACATTGATTTACCTTACTATAACAAAAGGGGAGGTGCCTGTTTATTTGGGATCCTCTTTTGCTTATATTGCTGCCATGGCTTTAGCAATGGAACAACTAGGTGGGGATGTTTCTGCAGCGCAAACTGGAATCATGATGGTCGGTTTATTTTACGTTGTGATTGCTGGAGTAATCAAGTATACCGGCACCGATTGGTTGAATAAAATATTACCACCGATTGTTATTGGGCCGATGATTATTGTTATCGGTTTAGGATTAGCTTCTTCTGCAGTAAATAATGCTGGCTTTGTATCGGGTGGGGATTGGCGAAACATTTTCGTTTCAGTAGGAACGCTACTCATTTCAGTTTACATGCAGATATTTGGTAAAGGCTTCTTTAAAGTAATTCCATTCTTAATCGCTATTATTGGCGGCTATCTTCTTTCGTTAATGGTTGGAATCGTTGATTATACTCCCGTAATAGAAGCTAGTTGGATTCGTTTGCCGGATTTATCCCTTCCATTTGCTACACCTGTTGCAAATTGGCAACAATATAAGTTTTATTTTGGACCAGAAGCCTGGGCGATTTTACCAATTGCTTTGGTTACCATTGCTGAGCATACAGGTGATCATGTGGTTCTTAGTGAAATTTGTGATCGTAATTTTTTATCAAAGCCAGGATTACACCGAACTTTAGCAGGAGATGGGTTAGCTACTTTCGTTTCAGCTTTAATTGGTGGTCCTGCAAACACAACTTATGGTGAAAACTCTGGTGTGATTGCTTTAACAAGAATTGCATCTGTTAGTGTCATTAGAAATGCAGCTTTTCTAGCTATTTTGATATCTTTCTTTGGCAAATTTAATGCTTTAGTGGCATCAATACCTTCCGCAGTATTGGGAGGAATGTCGATTCTATTGTATGGTGTGATTGCTAGTAATGGTCTGAAGGTATTAATAAAAGATCACACTGACTTTTCACAATCTAGAAATTTAATTATTGCTTCAGCTATGTTGGTTATCGGATTGGGGGGAGCTGTTTTAGATTTGGGAGGCTCATTTGTTGTTTCCGGAACAGCCTTAAGTGCACTGGTAGGAATTACTTTGAATGCTATGTTACCTGAATTAAAATAAAAAATAATTAAGCATTTAGAATTTTGATGTGAACCCATAAACACGAACAATAATATTAAAATTAATTATGCGGCCTGCAACCTATATTCAATAGGTGAAAGGCCGTTTAATTTTTCTTTTAGCCTATGATGGTTATACCAATAAATAGATCTTTTTATTTCTTCAGCTAATTCATCTATACTATCATACTTAATCGCATAAAATATTTCTTGTTTTAGAAGCCCAAAGAAGTTTTCCATAGGCGAATTGTCTAGACAATTAGCTCGTCTTGACATACTTTGTTTTATAGTGTTATCTTCAAGGATTTTTACCCATGACTTAGGTTGATAATGAAATCCTTGATCTGTATGAACTATTAAATGGTGATCTTGTGGAAGTTTCTTTACAGCATCTTCTAAGGACTTATTGGTAAAATATACAGTAGGTGATATATTTAAATGATATGATATTATTTCACAGTTAAACAAATCCATTATTGGTGATAGTTATAACCTGTTTTCAGAAGATTTAACTTTAAGTTTTGTTATATCACTCACCCATACTTCATTAGCTTTTTCTACTTTGAAGTTTCTATTTAATTTGTTATCTGCTATCCTACCTATTTCTCCTCTATATGAGCTATATTTCATTGTTCTTATGTGGAAATTTTTACATAGAAGTTTACTAACTTTCATGATTCTTAATACTCTTTTATGGTTAACTCTATCTCGCTTTTCTTTCCATTCGTAGAAAGACGTTCTTGGTAGTTTTGCTATATCAAGCCATATTTTTAACTTAATATCCGGTTTAACTAGCCTATTTCAAGTACTATTTTTGTCTTTTTTTGTTTGAGATTTTTTCTTTTGAATTAAGTCATCTAACTTTTTTAGATAGAGTATTTCTGCTTCAAGATATTCATTTCTTTGCCTTAGCTCTATTAATTCTTCTCTTTGATTTTTTTAACTTCTTAATTTCATTTGATTTATCGGTGTTTTTAGACATAGTCGTATCCCCATTCTTTATAGGTTTTCCTTCATTAGCATTGAATCTTTCAAAACCTTCTTGTTTATATTTTCTTTTCCAATTAGCAATTATTGAAGGATTATTAATTTTAAAGTACTCTGCTGTTTCTCTATAGGATAGTTCATTGTATTGCCTATATTTTATTACAGATTTTTTTAATTCTCCGCTGTATTTAGTTTTAGACATAGATTTTCTAAGTCCTTTTTCTCCATACATTTTATCTTGTCTTATCCAATTAGAAACGTTTGAAGCTTTGACTCCAGACCTTCTTGAAAGAAATTTTCTTTCATATCCTTCTTCGATTTCTCTTACTAACTATAATATAAATTCAAAATTATATTTTGCCATACAACCCCCCTAAATCCTTGTTCGGGTTTAAGGGGTCAGTACATTTCTAAATGTTTTTTAATTTAAGTATCAGGACTGGGAAATTTTCATCTAAAAGTTACTAAAATAGAAAACCAAAGGAAGTTTTGATAGAATACTGTTTATAGTGTTTGAACTTTAAAGGAGGAATTCAATGTACCCCTACGGTTTTTATTTTGATTCAACATATATTTTAATACTAATAGGTATGGCTATTGTAATGTATGCTCAATGGAAGGTTAAATCAACCTTTGCTAAATACAGCGAATTAATGAGTGAGCGTAATATAAGTGGACAAGAAGCCGCGGAATTAATTCTGCAAGCAAATCAAATTCAAGATGTGAGAGTTGAAAGAGTAGCTGGGAACTTAACAGACCACTACAGTCCCAAAGAGAAAATCTTAAGATTATCGGAAGCTACTTATAGCAACAGCTCTGTAGCAGCGGTAGCAGTTGCAGCTCACGAGTGTGGTCATGCCGTGCAAGATGCTAAGAACTACCAATTTCTAAAATTAAGATCAGCTTTAGTTCCCGTATCACAATTTGGCTCAATGATTGGTATGCCAATTATCATTTTGGGTTTTCTTTTCCAAATGATAGGATTGGTAACAATTGGTATCATTGCACTATCAACGGCTTTATTATTTCAAATAGTAACTTTACCAGTTGAACTAGATGCAAGTAAACGGGCTTTAATTTCTTTGGAACAGCTAGATATCTTCACTCAAGGGGAGTTGCCCGCTGCTCGTAAAGTTTTGAATGCAGCAGCCTTTACTTATATAGCGGCTACTTTTTCAACGGCTTTACAAATTTTAAGGCTAATAATTTTATCTAATCGCTCGCGTAGGAATTAAGGCATAGATGGAGGCGAATTATGGATTTATGGAAGAAATTTAAGACTAGTCCTTTAAATCTTAACTTAGCACTTGATCTATTAAGGCAAGCAGATCAGGAAGTGGAAAAGATGGAGCCCATTCGCATTTTACTCGCTGGTAAAACGGGATCGGGAAAATCCACTCTTGTGAACGCTCTTTTTAGAGAAAATATTGCTTCAACAGGAGTAGGTCTTCCAGTGACTCAAAAGGTCCAGAAAATAACTAAAAAAGGCTTACCACTAGTTATCTATGATACTAAAGGATTAGAGTTACATTCAAAGTCGCAAGATGAAAGTATCCAACACTTACTTCATTTAGTAAAGGACGCTAAAAAAGGCGATGCGGTAGAGCCTATTCACTTGGTTTACTATTGTATCCATGCGACGATGGCAAGAATTGAACCGCAAGAAATTACCCTAATTGCAATGCTGGCTCAAGAACTGCCGGTTATTGTGGTCTTAACACAAGCAATTGGTGAGGATATTAAAGGCTTTAAAGATTCTGTTAAAAAAGCAGTCCCTCAAGTCAAAGTGGTTATTCCTGTTTTAGCCAAAGACTTTGAATTAGCAGGTGGCCAAAAAATTAAAGCTTATGGCTTAGAAGAGTTGACTAAACATAGTTATGAGTTTGTTCCGGAAGAGGTAGAGAAGGCTTTTATTAATGCCCAACGAGTAGACTTGGCTTTAAAAATAGCTCAATCTAGAAGTTGGGCAAACAAGTATATGAAAACAACTTTTGGAATTGGTCTAACCCCCTTACCGATTGCTGACTCAGCTCTTTTAGTTCCTATCCAAATTACAATGCTAGCTCACATTACTAGTATATTCGGCTTGTCTATCGATAAAAAACAAATTGTTAGTATGATGGCTGGGGTAGGAGGGACAGGTTTAGCGAGTATGGTGGGTAAGTACCTAGCTTCGTCAGCTGCTAAATGGGTGCCAGGAGTGGGATCAGTTACAGGAGGAATGGTTAATGGTTTTACTGCCTCAACTGTTACTCTAGCATTAGCTTATTCATACATTGAAATACTAAAGCAGATAACGCTTGCAGAGAACCAAGGGAAACAGTTATTACCTAAGGAGATAACAGCTTTGATGCGCAAGACATTTGGTCAGGAGCTCGAAACAATCAGTCATCGATTTCCCGACAAGGTCAAAGATTCATTACCAGAATGGATGACTAACAGTTTAGATCAATACGAGTAATATCAATTTAGCGGTTTGCCTTCTTAATAGAGGACTTACCGCTTTTTTAGTGAATTATATCTTAAAATTTACCTTGACAAACTTCTAGTAGGAAGATACTATACATAAAGATATATGTAACTATTACTATTTAAATGGAGGGTAAAATAATATGAATAAACTAATGAAAATAATAGCTACTATCTTTTTAAGTCTAGCGATGGTAGGTCATACAACTTTTAAAATTGTTTCTGCACAAGATAGGCCAAAAGTTATGGCCACTTTTTATCCAGTGTACTTTTTGGCTTCAGAAATAGCAGGAGATAAAATGGAGGTTTCTATGCTACTAGATGCCAATCAAGATGCTCACGCTTATGAAGCAAGTGCACAAGCTGCAATTAAAGTTCAAGAAAGTGATCTATTTATTTATCAAGATGATGAAATGGAATTTTTTATAAAGGATTTAATGTCTTTAGTTGATTTAGATACTACCAAAGTTTTAGAATCAACCGACGGCATTGATTTGTTATCCGGTGATGGTGAAGAGCACGATCATGAAGGTGAAGAGCACGATCATGAAGGTGAAGAGCACGATCATGAAGGTGAAGAGCATGGTCACGAAGGACACGTTCATGAATTTGACCCTCATACCTGGTTAGACCCAATGGTTTATAGTCAACAAGCCAAAAACATTAAAGAGGCAATGATAGAAATAGATCCTGATAATCAGAAGGTCTATGAAGAGAACTGTAAGGCTTTGGTTGAAAAACTTGAAGCATTAAATACAGAATTTCAGACTAAATTAAAAGATTTAGAAAATAAAACCATCGTGGTTCAACATAAAGCTTTTAGCTATTTAGCTCAGGCCTATGGTTTAGAGCAAATTTCAATTGGAGGACTTTCTTCAGATCAAGAACCTTCAGCCAAACAAATTGCTGAAATGCAAAAGCTATTAGCAGAAAAACAAGTGAACAAAATCTATGTTGATCCTGCTATTGATTCTAAGATTGCTCAAACAGTAGCAAGCTCTACTAAAGCAGAATTACTGCCCTTAAGAACTTTGGAATTAGTTTCTGAGGAAGAGGCAGCAGCAGGGGAAAACTATTTTACATTAATGCGTAAAAATCTTGAACAACTACTTCAAAATTAGAAACTAGTGTAAGGAGGCCAAAAATGAAGGTGTTATCCGTTAAAAACTTGTCTTTTTATTATGAAGAAGAAAAAGTTTTGAATAATATCACTTTTGATATCGCATCCGGAGAATTTGTTATTTTAACGGGAGAAAATGGAGCGGCTAAGTCAACGTTAGTTAAAAATATTATCGGTCTGTTAAAGCCAGCAACAGGAGAAATAAGTATTGCCAAAAAAAATAAAGCAGGAGATAAGCTATCGTTGGGTTATGTTGCACAAAACATTTCCGCCTTTAATTCAGGCTTCCCTAGCACGGTTCAGCGCTTTGTAGAGTCGGGTCGTTACAGTCAAAATAGATGGTTTAAATCTTTAGATGCTGAAGATTATGAACACGTTGATCGTGCCCTTGAAGCAGTGGGTATGGCGAATATGCGAGATAAATTAATCGGGCAACTTTCAGGCGGCCAAAAACAGCGGATTATTTTAGCGCGCGTTTTTGCATTGGATCCAGATTTATATGTTTTAGATGAACCGACAAACGGTATGGATAGCCAATCACGCCGAAAGTTCTATCAACTTTTGCAACATCTTACCAAGCATCATGGTAAATCCATCATGATGGTGACACATGCTGATGATGAAATTGAAGGCTTCTATGATCGTGAAATTCGCTTAATTAGAGAGGAGGGTTCTCCTTGGAGATGTTTCAGTATGACTTCATCCAACGCGCCTTTATAGCAGGATTAGCCATGTCCTTTATAACACCTATTTTAGGTCTCTTCCTCATTCTCAGAAGGCAATCTTTAATGGCAGATACCTTATCTCATATTTCTTTAGCTGGAGTTGCTTTAGGAATTATACTAGGTATCCAACCTACATACTCGACCATAGTGATTGTTGTGATTGCTTCACTGGGAATTGAGTATCTTAGAACGGTGTATAGACATTTCACTGAAATATCTGTGGCTTTAATGATGTCCACTGGTATGGCTTTAGCCTTGTTTCTTCTAAGCTTTAATTCCAATAGTGGTGTATTTAAAGTAGACCAATATCTGTTTGGATCGATTATCTTAATTCAAGATCAAGAGGTTTATTTATTAATTGGACTAGCGCTGGTGATTTTATGCTTATATCTAATTTTTAGAAAACCACTTTATATTATATCTTTTGATGAAGCTACTGCTAAAACAGCAGGACTGCCGGTTCGTTTTATTTCAACTTGTTTTTCAATTTTAACAGGGGTTGCTATTTCCATTATGATGCCAATTGTTGGTGTTTTATTAGTATCAGCATTAATTGTGATTCCTTCTTCAACAGCTATTAGACTTTCTAGGTCCTTTGAACAAGCAATAGCGATTGGTTTTGTGATAAACATCGTGGGAATTTACTTGGGATTATTCGCTTCCTACAGATTAGACACCCCTCCTGGAGCATCTATTACTTTAATATTTATTTTGATATTCGTTTTAGTAGCTGTTGTTCAAAGCCTACAAAGATACTTACGCAAACATAAGCATTGATAATTTTTAAGGGGCTGTATCATAAGTCCATTTTTGCTATAACCTTTAAAATAAGACCCGAGAT